>JAGPHP010000142.1 GCA_018055415.1 Breznakibacter sp.
GGTTGATTGAAAAAACTGACATTCAAAGAGCTAGCAAAGTAAGGTCAACAAAAGGTTTATTGATTCATGCCTTTGGGAGGTTAGCTGCTGCCTTTATATTCTTAGCAATTTAACCCTTGATTCGCATGAAATATATATAAAACCAGTTTATGACAAAAGTTAAAACATTAGACGATTTAAGACATCTCCGAGATGGAGTAAAGTCTAATTTATCTTTAAGAGAGCTAGGAGATCAAGCCGGAAACGTGCAAATTCGTGTCTCTATGGCAACGTGCGGCATAGCAAGTGGCGCCAAAAAACAATGTCACTCTTAATTGAAAAACTCGACCAAAAGGGGGTTAATGCTGTAGTAACTCAAACGGGTTGCATGGGCTATTGCCACTCTGAACCAACCATTGAAGTTACTCTTCCCAATGAGGCTCCTGTAGTTTTTGGCAATGTAAAAGGGGCACGAATAAATGAAATAGTGGAACGATATATTATTAAGGGTGAGCTTGTTGATGGAGTTATACCTCAGGGGTTTAACACTGTTGAATAACTAAACTCAAGTGTTGCAATAATTGAATACCAGACAAATAAACAATTTAGCATGACAAAATATAAGAATCATATCCTTGTGTGTGGAGGTACCGGTTGTAGGGCTTCGCAAGGGGAGGAGATTGTAACGAATTTAAAACAGAAGATAGCCGAAAAAGGTCTTGAAAGCGATACGCTCGTAGTTCGGACTGGCTGTTTTGGCTTTTGTGAAAAGGGGCCTGTGGTAAAAATAGTGCCTGATAATACATTCTACGTTCAGGTGACTCCCGAAGATGCTACCGATTTAGTTGAGGAGCATCTTATAAAGGGTCGTCAAGTGGAGCGTTTGCTTTATACCGATCCTGAAACGAAACAAGCTATAAGCGATGCGGCCGACATGGGCTTTTATAAAAAGCAATTACGTATTGCGCTCAGAAACTGCGGCTTTATAAATCCTGAGAATATCGAAGAGTACATTGCTCGCGACGGCTATTCGGCACTTGGAAAGGTATTGTCGGAAATGACTCGTGATGAAGCGATTAAAGTTATTAAGGATAGTGGCATTCGTGGACGTGGTGGTGCTGGATTTCCAACGGGAATGAAGTGGGAAATCACTAAAGGCGTAGAGGACGACCAAAAATATGTGGTTTGTAATGCCGATGAGGGCGACCCCGGAGCTTTTATGGACCGTTCTATTCTAGAGGGCGATCCACATTCAGTACTTGAGGCGATGGCTATTGCGGGTTACTGTATTGGTGCTACAAAAGGCTTAGTTTATATACGTGCCGAGTATCCGTTAGCTATTACTCGTTTGAAAATTGCTATCGATCAAGCGCGTGAATATGGTTTGTTGGGCGACAATATTTTTGGAAATGATTTTAGTTTCGATGTGGAGATTCGTTACGGTGCCGGTGCATTTGTTTGTGGCGAAGAGACGGCGCTTATTCATTCTATGGAGGGTAATCGTGGCGAGCCTACTTTAAAGCCTCCATTCCCATCGGTAAGCGGATATAAAGGCAAGCCTACGAGTGTTACTAACGTGGAGACATTTGCAAATATTCCTGTTATCATATTAAAAGGGGCTGCTTGGTTTGCATCCATCGGCACCGAAAAATCGAAAGGAACCAAAGTTTTTGCCTTAGCGGGTAAGATTAATAACGTTGGACTTATTGAGGTTCCAATGGGTATCACCCTTCGCGAAGTTATTTTTGATATAGGTGGCGGTATTAAAGATGGAAAGAAATTTAAGGCGGTTCAAACTGGGGGGCCATCAGGGGGGTGTTTAACGGAGAAACATCTCGACATACCAATTGATTACGATACATTATTGGCATCGGGCTCTATGATGGGGTCTGGCGGTATGATCGTAATGGACGAGGATGATTGTATGGTTTCGATGGCTAAATTCTATTTGGAGTTTACCGTTGAGGAGTCGTGCGGAAAGTGCGCCCCTTGTCGCATAGGTAATAAGCGTTTGCATGAAATGTTAGAGAAGATAACAGATGGTAAGGGAACGATGGATGATATTCATCGTCTTGAAAACCTATCGAATGTTATTAAAGACACTTCGCTTTGTGGTTTAGGTCAAACATCGCCAAACCCTGTACTAAGTACCATTGAAAACTTCCACGATGAGTATGTTGCTCACGTAAAAGATCATAAATGTCCATCTGGGCAATGTAAAGCATTGATGCAGTATAGCGTTATTGCCGATAAATGTACGGGTTGTACTTTATGTGCGCGTGTTTGTCCAGTAGATGCTATTTCGGGCGAAAAGAAAGGGGTTCATGTGATTAATACTGCAAAATGTATTAAGTGTAACGCTTGTTTCGAGAAGTGTAAATTTGGTGCAATAGAGGTGAAATAGGTAGAAGCCTGATGGCTGTAGACAGAATAGGATGACTAGATTTCACTTCTGCTCTCTGCCTCATAAACTTTAATAAATAGAATGTGGAATTAATAAATTTAACTATAGATAATAAGCAAGTATCGGTTCCTAAGGGGACTTCGGTACTTCAGGCAGCTAAGTCGATTGGTGTTAAAATACCTACTTTGTGTTATATGAAGTTGGGCGATTTAGAGATGGAAAATAAGCCAGGTGGCTGCCGTGTTTGTGTGGTTGAGATTGAGGGGCGTAGAAATTTGGCGCCATCATGCCGCACCGATGTAATGGAGGGTATGATGGTTAATACGCACTCTATTCGTGTAATTAATGCTCGTCGTACCGTTACCGAACTAATCCTTTCTGACCATCCGTTTGAGTGTCTAATTTGTGCTAAATCTGGTAAATGCGAGTTGCAAACGTTGGCTCAAGATTTGGGTATTCGTTCTATTCCATATCAGGGTGAACAATCTCATTATAAGGTAGATAATTCGCCATCAATTATCCGCGAGATGGATAAGTGTATTATGTGTCGCCGATGTGAAACGGCTTGTAATAAAGTGCAAACCGTTGGCGTTCTGTCGGCTATTAATCGTGGATTTCAGGCGGTTGTAGCTCCTGCTTTTGAAGAGGATTTAGATCACACAGCTTGTACATTTTGTGGTCAGTGTGTGGCTGTTTGTCCTACTGGCGCACTAACCGAACAAGATAATAGCTGGAAGGTTTTAGATGCTATTGTCAACCCTAAAAAGACCGTTATCGTTCAAACCGCACCAGCAGTTCGTGTGGCGCTGGGTGAGGAGTTTGGCATGGAGCCAGGTGAGATTGTAACGGGTAAAATGGTGGCTGCGTTGCGCAAATTGGGTTTCAACTATGTGTTTGATACCGACTTTGCGGCCGACTTAACCATCATGGAAGAGGGAACTGAGCTTTTAGGTCGTTTGAATAAATTTTTGGCAGGCGATAAAGATGCAAACTTGCCAATCTTGACCTCTTGTTGCCCTGGATGGGTTAACTTTCTAGAGCATAATTTCCCTGAGATGATGGATATCCCATCGACCGCCAAATCGCCACAACAGATGTTTGGCGCCATAGCAAAAACCTATTTTGCCGATAAAATTGGTGTGAAACGTGAGGATTTAGTGGTTGTTTCGGTAATGCCTTGCTTAGCTAAGAAATATGAAGCATCGCGTGAGGAGTTTGCCGTGAATGGTGATCCAGATGTGAATATCTCTATCTCAACCCGAGAATTAGCTTCGATGATTAAACGCATGAACATTGACTTTAACACCTTAGAGGATGAGGATTTCGATGCTCCTCTAGGCGAAAGTACGGGTGCTGCGGTAATTTTTGCAGCATCGGGTGGTGTAATTGAGGCTGCAACACGTACTGCTTATGAAATTCAGACGGGTAAAGAGCTCAAAAAAGTTGAATTTGAGCAATTGAGAGGAATTGATGGTGTACGCTCGGCTACGGTTGATTTTAACGGACTGCAATTAAAAATTGGTATTGCCAGTGGTTTAGGTAATGCACGAAAGCTTTTAGAAGATGTAAAAGCTGGCAAATCGGAGTTTCATGCTATTGAAATTATGGCTTGCCCAAGTGGTTGTATTGGTGGTGGCGGACAGCCGTTCCATCATGGCGATGTTTCGGTGATTAAGGCGCGTCAAAAAGCGATCTATCGTGAAGATGAAGGTAAAACGTTGCGTAAATCGCATCAAAACCCATACATTGTTAAGTTGTACGAAGAGTTTTTGGGTGAACCTTGCGGTCATAAATCTCACGAGCTTTTACATACGCATTACTACAATAAGAAAAAGAAGTTAGATTTATAATTTATTGAATTTCAGACATATGGCAAAGATAAAATTAGCAGAACAAAAAGTTGCTGAGCTTCGTGAAGTTTGTAAGACGTTGGGCAACGAAGGGGGAGAATTGATAAATGCTCTTCATGCGGCTCAAGGCATATTTGGGTATCTTCCAGCTGAAATTCAAGAACTTATAGCTCAAGAGATGAATGTTTCAGTAGCACACGTATATGGTGTAGTAACTTTTTATTCATTTTTTACTATGTTACCTCAAGGCGAAAATCCTATCTCCATTTGTATGGGAACGGCTTGTTATGTGCGTGGCGCCGAAAAGGTGTTGGAAGAGTTTCGTATGAAACTAGGTATTAAAGTGGGTGAAACCACGGCCGATGGTAAATTCTCGTTAAGCTCGCTGCGTTGTGTGGGAGCATGCGGTTTGGCTCCAGTTGTTACAGTTGGGGAGAAGGTTTACGGTCGCGTTTCGGTTGATGATGTGAAGAAAATCATTAATGAATATATTTAATCAGTTGGGGCGACTCTTGTGGTCGCCCCATTTCTGTGAGCTATCGCACGATTTTATCGCGTGGTAGCCTTTTGCAGCGGTTCTATTGGGGGCGCAACTTTGAGTCGCACTCCCAATAGAATCTACTCTCAACAAAATATCGCCTCGAACGTTACTATTGAAAACATAAAAGATGAAAATACAACGCATTTTTGAAAATAATAGAGAGTGGATTGCTCGAAAGTTGAGCGAGGATAAAGACTATTTCAAAAAACTCTCAGCTAGTCAAAATCCACGTATTCTTTATATTGGATGTTCTGATAGCAGGGTTTCGGCCGAGGAGTTGATGGGCGTTGGGCCTGGCGATGTGTTTGTTCATAGAAATATTGCGAATATGGTGCCTAATAATGATTTAAGTGCTATGTCGGTTATCAATTATGCCGTTAATTACCTCAAAGTTGAGAAGATCGTGGTTTGTGGTCATTACGAATGTGGAGGCGTGAAAGCAGCTATGCAGTCGGCTGATTTGGGTATTCTAAATCCTTGGTTACGAAATATTCGAGATGTTTACAGAATTCATCGCAAAGAGCTTGATTCTATTAAAGATGAAGATTTAAAATATCGCAGATTGGTTGAGCTTAATGTACAAGAACAGTGTATCAATATTATTAAAACAGCCGAGGTTCAGATTGCATCAAAGGAGCGAAATTTAAAAGTCCATGGTTGGATTTTCGATATTCATACAGGCGAATTGGTCGATATGAAGATAAATTTTGATGAAATTTTGAAGAATATCATGGAAATTTATAGGGTTATTTAGGTTAATATTGTTTTTCTCCCAAAGTAAGGGCTGTCTTAGAAATTAAGGCAGCCCTTACTTTTAGTCGAGCTCTATTTTGATAAACACTCTTTTATAGTAAGTTTAAAATATCTCCAATATTCGTAAAAATTAAATTAATTGTTGTTGCCTTAAGATTGTTTATTTGTTTGGTTCTGAGAGGTAAATTGTTAGATATTCAGCATTATAAGGAGTTTTATGTGGTTGGTCTTATGTTTGTTTTAAGCACATCTTTATCGATGTCAGTTTGTATTTTGTTTTCTGAATAAATTAGGTCGCACTTTTTTATTATATTGTAAAACCAAAATTAGAAGTAAGAAGAATTTCAATGGTGTAACCTTTTTTTAGTTGTGTATGATTCCGAATTTGAATTATAGTGTGATAGGAAATTGCAGAAGTGCTGCATTGATTTCGGATAAAGGGAGTATGGATTGGTGTTGCTTACCTGAGTTTGACTCGCCTTCAATATTTGCCAAAATTCTAGATTACAAAAAAGGAGGGAGTTTTAGCTTTGAAGTTTCTGAGGACTATGCTATTAGCCAAAAATACCTGAATAATACAAATATTGTGTGTACTACTTTTACAAGTAAAAATGGTGTTTTTGAAGT
>JAGPHP010000143.1 GCA_018055415.1 Breznakibacter sp.
AATCCGCAAAACCTAATTGTTTGTCTTTTTCCATATGCGAATATAGCAAAATAAAACAACATAAACAACTGATTGATAGATATTTAAATGTAAATTCTTATCCTTTTTACCTTGCAACGGTCTCAAACCATGAAAGAAGAACACCTATAATGATTATGCTACCTGCTACTGCTCTAATGATCATTTCTGTTTTCATCTGTTTCTGTTTTTTATAGATTAATAATTTTTTAGTTGTATTAGTAAGATATACCAAGGCTCGTTTAAGGGAGTTGGTTATTCGTTTGACAACAGTTGTTTAGTCCAATTATCCCATTTGTCTATTGGTACCACAAATGAGTTTACCTTATAGCTATTCTCCTCTTTTTGGGCATTGAATAGTTCAGTAGCTTCAATAACCTTGTTTGCTTTATCACTATCTGTTAAACTAAATAGAAGAACTGTTTTAATATACTCCTTTTCAATTGAAAACCACCCATCCATTAGCTCAGATTTCTGTCCAGACATATAATTTTTGGTATCCAACATATTAATCCAAGCTATTCCACAACTCTCCATTATTTTTATGGCCTTCTCTTTGTCTTCTTGTAAACAACTGATAACTATAAGTTTCATATTCCTAAATGTTAATTGTTAATGAAAATACCTCAGGCTTAGTTTTAGCCTGAGGTAATAGATTGATTATTTGTAATTTTTTCGCTGCATTTTAAAGTAAAGCAAAGGCACAGCAATAAGAGTTAAGAACGTTGAAGTGATGGTTCCTCCAATAAGTGAAATTGCCAAGCCTTGAAAAATAGGGTCGAACAAAATGATGATTGCTCCCAAAGCCACGGCGCCGGCAGTTAATAAAATAGGAGTTGTTCGAACAGCGCCAGCTTCAATTATTGCTTGTTTGAGCTCAACTCCATCTTCTAATCTAATATTTATGAAGTCGATGAGTAACACCGAGTTTCGTACCATAACCCCTGCCAATGCTATAAAACCAATCATAGAGGTAGCGGTAAAAAATGCGTCCATCATCCAGTGTCCTAGAATAATACCTATTAAAGATAATGGTACGGCGGCCAACATCACTACAGGCACCATAAAGTTTTGAAACCATCCAACAATTAGCATGTAAATAATAAGAATGACTACCATAAAGGCAATTCCTAAATCGCGAAATACTTCATAAGTAATCTGCCACTCTCCATCCCATTTCAAGGTGAAATTTTCCTCGTTTTGGGTTGTACCACTATAAGCCTCGGTAAGCGTATACCCTGCAGGAAGTTTAATTTCGTTAAGTCTATCCGATACTTTGCTCATACCATACGATGGACTCTCCAATTTACCAGCCATTTCGGCTACAACATATACTACGCGTCTTTGATCTTTTCTGAAAATACTTTTCTCCCTTTCTGTGCGTTTTATCTCTACTAAATCACCCAATGGAATTGATATTCCTTGACTGTTAATCATCTTAAGCGTTTTTAAGTCGTTAATGTTAGAGACATCGGCATCAGACATTTGAAGTTGAATGCGGATAGGAGAATAGCTTTTTGTTTGATGAAGTGTTCCTAGAGTTGCACCCGAAAGTGCTGTGTTTAGCGTGGCAACCACTTGGGCTGGAGCAATGCCATATTGCATGGCTTTTATTTTATTAACCTCAAAATACCACGATGGCTGTGCATCTTCAACCATCCAATCAACATCAACCATATCTGTGGTTTGCGATAAGATATCTTTTACCTGTGCAGCAACAGCAATTTGCATGTCGTAGTCGGGCCCATATATTTCGGTTACTACAGTTGATAATACTGGCGGTCCTGGTGGCACCTCAACAATTTTAGCGTTGGCATTAAAACGCTCGGCAATTTTTTGAATGTGAGGGCGCATCTCTTTGGCAATATCATGACTCTGCAGTTTTCTCTCTTTTTTGTCAGTCAAATTGATCTGAATATCAGCAACATTTGACCCACTGCGTAGATCGTAATGACGTACCAATCCATTAAAGCTAATGGGGCCTGCAGTACCAATGTAATTTTGGTAACTTACTACTTCAGGGTGTTTTGAAATATATTGAGCTATCTCGCGTGTAACAGCAGCCGTTTTTTCTAGCGTGGTACCTTCGGGCATATCAATCACCACTTGAAACTCATTTTTATTATCGAATGGAAGCATTTTTACCACTACCGATTGAGTGAAAAAGAGCATCATAGAACCAATTAATATCACTACAACACCTAACATAAATGCCCAACGCTTGCGGCGTGATTCAAGTAATGGAGATATTGATCGGTAGTAAATACGGTAAATCATTGACTGCTCTAATTCGTTAGAGTCGTGATGATGATCGTTCTCTTTTTTAGTACGAAGAAACAGATAACCAAAATAGGGGGTCAACGTTAGTGCAACGATGAGTGAAAGCATCATAGCTATGGAAGCTCCAATGGGCATTGGACTCATATATGGTCCCATCATACCCGAAACAAATGCCATAGGTAAAACAGCCGCTATAACAGTAAGAGTAGCCAATATGGTTGGGTTGCCAACTTCATTTATGGCATAAATGGCAGCCTGATAAAACGGCATTCGTCGCATTTTAAAATGGCGATGCATGTTTTCGGCAATGATAATGGAGTCATCAACCACAATTCCGGTAATAAACACTAATGCAAAAAGTGTGATGCGATTGAGTGTATAATCCATAAAATAATAGGCAAATAGGGTAAGAGCAAAGGTTACTGGTACTGATAAAAATACCACTAGTCCGCCACGCCATCCCATAGCTAGCATAACAAAAAGTGTTACCACTACAATGGCAATAAATAGGTGGAAAAGGAGTTCTGAAACTTTTTCAGACGCCGTTTCACCATAATTTCTAGTAATATCTACATGGATGTCTTGAACCAGCAAATTCTTCTTTGTTCCATCCACTTTACTCAAGATTTCATCAGAAAGACGCATCGCATCTGCACCTTTCTTTTTTGAAATTGACAATGTAATAGCTGGATATTCAGATCGATACGTGGTAGCTCGCACATCTTCACTCGCTTTGCCATAGCCAAAATAAACATATTTCGATGGAGTTGCTGCACCTTCTTCTACGTTGGCAATCTGCTTTAAATAGACCGGTTGACCGCCATTCATACCAATGATTAGATTCTCAACATCTTGAGCAGTTGATAAAAAACTGCCCGATTCAACCCAATATGCCGTGTCGGTACTAAGCATTTGACCCGATGATAGCTGTGCATTACTGGCACTAATATGCTTTGATAGAGATAGCATGTCGATATTATTTATCTCCATTTTACTTCTATCGGGTGTAATCTTAAGCTCTCTATTGCGACCTCCTATAATGTTGATTTGAGCAACGTCTTTTATCTTTTTAATTTCGCTAGCTAAAACTTCAGAGATTTGTTTGAGCGAATAATCATCATATTTATCACTCCACAGTGTAATGCCTAAAACTGGCACATCGTCGATGGCACGGGTACGAATGAGTGGCATAGTTGCACCCTGAGGCATTTGATCCATGTTGCGCATCAATTCGCTGTAAAGCTTTACTTGCGATCGTTCAATATCTTCGCCAACATAGAATTGAACGGTTAGCATGGCCTGATCTTTCATAGCCGTTGAATATACATGCTCTACACCTTTGATATTTGAAATTATTTTTTCAAGTGGTGCCACTATTTTGGTCTCAAGATCTGAGGGTGTACCGCCTGGGAAACCGATAAATACATCGGCTATGGGAATGACAATTTGTGGCTCTTCTTCACGCGGAATGAGAAACGTGCTGTAACCACCCACTAGTAGAAATGTAACCATTAATAAAATGGTTAATTTCGACTTAATAAATGCCTTTGCTATTTGTCCTGATAATCCTTCATTCATATTCTTATTGTTAATTATGATTTGTTGTTTATCTACTTACAAAAATTAGTTCTCTAACTGTGTAAGAACTATTGGTGCTCCGTTCCACAGCTTAGATTCAGATTTCACAACAAACCTCTCGTTATGCGCTAGTCCTGTAAGTACTTCAACATTATCACCATAAATCTTACCTAATCGAACCCAACGAAGTATTGCAGTATTAAGGGTGCTAATAGTGTATATTCCTGTTAGTTGGTCGTTGTAGATAATGCTATTCAGAGGCACTAAAATTGCTTTGTTCTCTAAATTACTAGTTGTTTGTTCTCTTTTAAATTCAATATTTGCGTACTGACCTGAAAACAATCCGTTTGAAGCTTCTTTTGGTACAATGATGCGTATCAAAAATTGTCCACCACTCGACAACGACGAACTACTTATGGCGGTAACCGAAGTTTGAAACGTTTTGTTGATGGTTTTAATGGTAATTGTTGCCGTATCGCCCTTAGTTAAATTACCAATTTCTGATTCTGGTATAGAGGCAGTAACCTGAAATCCATGATTTGTTTCTAATTCAAGAATTGGCATACCAGGCGTGGCCATAGATCCGTTATCTATATATTTTTGCGTGATGGTGCCTTCATAAGGAGCTACAATTTGCGCATACGACAAGGTAGCATCGGCTTCATTGCGCATTTGACGTGCCACTTCTAGTCTAGATTGAGCTGAGTTGTATTGAAAACTAATATTTTCAAACTCTTTGGCCGTAGCACTTTTTTGCTCATAAAGCGAAGTGAATCGCTCATAATCTTTTTTTGCGTTGGCATAAGCCGCTTCAGCTTCAGCTACCATCGCATCTGATTGTGCCTTACGAGCCTGAATATCTCTACTATCGATGGATGCCAATAGTTGACCTTTGTTTACCTTATCGCCAACCGATACTCTAATGTTGGTTACATATCCCATAACCCGAGTGCTGATAACCGCCTTTTGTAATGCTTCTACTTTGCCACTTACCCGAAATCCATTATCGCTGTTTCCTTTTGGCAATGATGTAGTAACCCCAATAGGCTTTTCTCCGTTGTCGGACTGTTTACTGCCATCCGATGTGCAACTATATAGAAGAGTAGCAGTCATTAAAATTGCTGCGATATTGATAACTTGTCTTAATCGAAATTTCATAATATTTAATATATAATTGATTATAATTACTTTGTTACACTGGTTAAAAACTCACCATAGGCATTGCCAATACTCAACTCAAGCTTAACTTGTTGTAAACTCAAATCCAACATAGCTAACTGCGATTGCGCCATCAGTAGATCAGAGGTGTTAGCCAGGCCCTGTTCATGGCGGTTCTGCACAATTCGTAGTGATTCATCTGCTTGGGTTAAGCTTACCTGGTGTTGAATTAGCTTTAATTGGCTGTCACGAACTCCTCGTTTTGTTCGTTGCAACTCGGTTTCTGATTCAAGTTTTTGCTTTTCGAACTGTATGTTTAGCATTGAGTGACGCTTTTTTTGTTCCGATATTTGGTGATAGCTTTGTGATCCATCGAACAACGTCCAAGCTAGTTGTACACCAATGTAATGCGAGTCAGAACCAAAACCAGTTATCTCTTTGTCGTTGAGTTGATATGATGCAAAGGCATTTATGCGAGGCATTAGCGAAGTGATTTTTGATTGTCGCATTAACGATGTAGCCTCAATGGCGCTGCGCATGGCAAGCATATCGGCTCTTAAATCGGGTACCGAATCGGGGATGATGAGATTGTCTTCACGAGTACTACTATTTTCAACCACCTGATAAACTTCTTGCGATATGCGACCCATAGCCAAACCAAGCATGTCAGATGCATTTTGAACACCACTTTGCGCTTCAGATAGTTTTGTTTCGAGCGTTTTTACCTGTAGTTGAGCATTCAGTAAATCAGATTTCGGTAACAGCCCTTTTTCGTATCTATTATTAACGAATTCATATACCACTTGAGCACGCTCCAAAGCATCGGCCACTACTGTAACGGCATTGTATGCAAATTGTAATTGCATATATGATTTCTTAACTTGAAACGTCACATACTCTTTAGTGCGTTGACTCTTGTAACCTGCTATTTCGCTTTGCTTTGATACTGCTTTTCGCTGGTATATATTGTCGATGTTAAGTAGTGGTTGTCGAACCTCTATCATCGCCATATAATTTTGTGTCTCGTTGGGATAATTTAAAACCTCAGGGTTAAAATCGGCCATTTCTACCCCTTGTTGCTGAAGTTTAAAGCCAAAGGCGTAGAG
>JAGPHP010000144.1 GCA_018055415.1 Breznakibacter sp.
GGCTTGTACGATATGAGTGGAAATGTGAGCGAATGGTGCTTCGACTGGTATGCCGAATGGACTGATGAGAATCGTCCTGATGCAAAATCAACGAATCCGAAAGGACCAGCAACTGGTACGGACAGAGTTATTCGTGGTGGCGATTTTAAGGCAAACCAGTTTGAATACGATCAGAATAGCTGTAATATATCATCAAGAAATCACCTGCCGCCAGACATCAGTACCGATAATTTTCTTTACAATGGATATGAAAATTATACTGGATTTAGACTAGTTATCTCTAAAAATTAAACCCATGAGACTATTTATACTTCTGTTTTCACTGTTGACAATCACACCATTAGCGGCTCAAACGGTTATAAAGATGGATATGCCTCAACAAGCCGATAAACCGTTAACTGTTGTGGCTCTATTCAACGAGGAGATACCCGAGGATATACCTGTTGTACTAGGTGTTATGGGCTATAATTTAGAGGGTGGAACTACTCCCTACCTATTCGAATGGACACTAAACAAAGTAATTATATCGACTAGCGATATTGCCATTTTTACACCTAAAAAAGGGGATGACCTTTCGCTAACCATCACCGACAACAACAACTGCAAAGCATCTACCTCATTCAATTTAAAAGATGCAAAACTTGAGCATAACATCGCACATGCGAACGATGAAATAAAAATTTATCCGACAATTACAAAAGTGGATATCAATATTCAACTGCCCAAAACAGTCGATTCGATAGCACTTGTAAGGATATTTGATATGGATGGGACGGTGAGATTTGAAAAGTCTATCTCTCAAACCACTATGTTGAATCTTAATTTATCTCCAGGAACCTATTTTATATCAGTAAAGCAAAACAACACCCATAAGGTTGAAAAAATAATTGCACAATAAAACCCAAGCCATGATACGTTTAAACAGTATAAAATTCAACCGTTGCTTAGCTAGCACCATCTACATATTTGTCGCTCTTTTTATTGCTAACAATACTTTATACGCACAAAACCAAGGAAATATTGCCGCCAGGGAGTTTGCAGCCAATTTCTTCCGTTCGAAAGCAAAAAGCAAAACTCCTCTTAAAAGTTTCGATGCTAAATCAGATTTAGAGCAATTATACCAATCGCCCAAAAAAGTTAAAACACCTCTTTTTATATTTCAACAAAAAGGAGAAGGGTTTGCGATGGTAGCTCAAAGCAACAACCGCTTTGAAATTGTAGGCTACTCAAGTGCAGAAATCCCAGCAACTCAAATAGAAAAAATTCCACCGCAGCTACGATATTTAATGAATTTTTATGAAGATTCGTTGCAGCTAACTCCATCACCATTAAAATCGACTACTCTTGGAACGCCAATTGTTCCGGCCCTTTTAGATCAACATGGAATAAAACTAAATCAGTATAACCATCCCGAGGTTGGAGGCAGCTATACGGGGTGTATGGCAACGGCATTTACCCAAATCTTACTCTTTCATCAGGCCGAGCAGGGCAAACCCATTAAGGGATACGATTCGCACTGCTACACGCACGACGTTTACGGCGAACTCTGTGCCGACTTCGAAAATACCGTTTACGACAATCCCGAAATTCTTTCTTACCATATGGCTATTGCCATGGATATGAACTTTACACCTGAAGCAAGTAGCCCCAAAAACTACCCTGATTTAAATATTTACAACAAATACTTTCATCATTTTGTGGCGAATGGCATCAATGAGGAGTTTTATATTAAAAATGAACTTAACAATCGCAGACCATTATACGCAGGCTTAACGGGTTTACCTAAAGGTCATGCCGTAGTGATAGATGGATACGACGACCGTGGCTACTTACACCTCAATTTTGGATGGGGAGGAGTATTTAATGGCTATTTTTTAATGAATAACTATGCGTGGTTTGGAACAGGTAAAGGAACTCAGAAATTTTCATCAAACCCTACTGAAATATACATATCATCACCCTCCTTCCCCCCTGTTAACACTCAGGACTCATTAGCATTGGTCTCTATACACAATGCATTGGGAGGTTACGAGGTTACAAAATGGGATTTAACCAAATCTGTATGGACCTGGCAAGGGGTTTTAATCATGAACGATCGTGTCATCCGTTTATCGCTGCCTGCAGAGACTCCATCTCCTTCAGTTCAAAGCATCTCCCCACAAATAGGCGATCTTACAGCTCTTCAAGAACTTAGCATAGACGGCTGTTTGAACGGAACAATACCATCTTCGATCATAAATCTAACAAGCTTAAAAAAGCTACATATCTCTAATATACCCATATACATAGAACCTACATTACATAAGGGGGACCTGAGTTGGGCACTGCCAAACGATATTGATAACCTTATAAATTTAGAAGAGTTATCGTGTTCAAACGTACTAGAAGGTACAATTCCAGCCACCATCGGAAATCTGACCAACCTAAAGTTGCTCAGCATAAATCAAGACACCTCCTATTTTGGTAGAGGTAAGCTCAACGGCACTATTCCTTTAGAGATTGGTAATTTAACCAACCTATTACAACTCAATATCAGCAACCAATCGATTTCAGGAGAGATTCCAACAACAGTTACCAATTTAACAGCGTTAAGAGAGTTAACACTATCAAATAATTTGCTCAATGGATCCATCCCATCGTTGAACTTTCCACAAATGGAGTATCTGAATCTTAGCAGTAATCTTTTTACATCCTTCAGCGGCGATGCATGGAATTGCCCTCTATTAAGGAGTATTCAGCTAGAGAACAATCGCTTAAGCAAAAGCATTCCAGCCACCTTTGGCAATAGTGTGGCATTAGAGATACTTAATGTATCGAATAATCAACTGGAAACACTTCCCGAAACGATGGGAAATTTAACCAAACTAAAAACGTTAAAAGCAGACAACAACCTGTTAAAGGCTCTACCAAATGGATTGGCAACCATTTTGAACTTACAGCATCTTTCTGCCAGTCGTAATAATATTCACTATATACCATCCAATCTTGGGCAATCGAATAACTTAGGCACACTTGATCTCTCAAACAACCAAATAACCTTTATTCCAGAAGAGATAGGAAATTGCCCCAACATCGGCACTATCTATTTAAACAGCAACAAAATTGAGACGATACCTGCAAGTTTTAACAATTTCACTGGTAGTGGAATTATTCTATTGCAAGATAATGAGCTAAGTGGTGAAATACCTGCCGAATTGCTAATTGACATACACAATCAGAAGCATGTTCGATTAGATAGTAACCGCTTTGTATTTACCAACATACCACAATCAGATAAACTTAGGTTTGGTGTTAGAAATCAAAAAGAGGTAAAGCTAAAGAAGCGACAATACTTGGTACAAATAGGTGATACGGTTACGATAGATGTGCGAACTATATCAAATTTAGCACACCCCGACAATGAATATTATTGGTTGGTTTATCCTGAATTGCTAACAAATGTGGTAAAAGATGAACGCTACAACTCGATTCAAAATAGTCCAGTTTTAAAAATCATCATCAATGAAACGAATGCCAAAAACAGATACTATTGCAAGGTTTTTAATCCCAAATCGCCACTATTTTCATTTCTATATAACGACATAACAGTTACTTCACCTTGTATGGAGTATCTAAATACCGAGATCATTGAATTTAAACTGGCATCCGACGAAGAGATTATTGCTGAAAAACTTAATAAAGAGCGTGTTATATCGTTAGAATCTTTATCAAACACCGCCATTACAGATGGGTCAGTAACCTTAGTACCTCCATTAAACATAAAACGAGGGGTGATACAATGGGAGGCATCCAAAGATGGCGTAAGTTGGGAGAAAGTCTCAAATTCAATGAGTCAAGCCGAGTTGCAAGCAAACATAGAAACCATAAGCCAAGAGCAGTTAGTTATTAAACCACTAACCACCGCATTCTATCGTTGTGGCGTAGTGGAATCTAATTGCAACCCTTTATACAGTAATAAATTAAAGATAGAAGCCTTTGGCAAAACTCTTTTTGATGAGATTATAAATGTAACCGAAAATAGCCGAACAATTAGTGTAGATAGCATTGAAGTTGTGGTGCCCAAACAGTTTCACGATCAAGATTTTCGTCTAACAATTACCAAAATTAATAATCCACCAGCCGATCCAGATTCGGTACTAGGAGGAACAGCCTACGATGTTAAAGTGAGTTTTGCCGATGTTTTTAAAATCCCACTACTAATCAAACTGAAAAACATCGATAAATCTAAAATTACCGACAAAAACATATCCCAATATAAAGCAGTCTATTTTGATGAGACCAATCAAGCGTGGAAACAGTTTGATCGATCATTTATAAGTTTAAAAGATAGCTCCCTTATTTTTGAAACAAACCATTTAACAAAAATGAAATGGTGGTGGTATGCCGAAGAGTACCGAATGGGATTCACCGATGTATATGAACGCAATAATATTATGGTGTTTTATAAAGATAGCGATAGATTTAATTACGAGAATTTCCAAACAAATCAAAAATGGCATGTAGCAGATATTCCACTAATAGTGCAAGATATTACAGAATTTTTACCCAAAATAATGGCTAAATATGATTCACTAGGCCTAAAAACACCCGATGATGCGTTTATGACTCAAGGTAAGTTCAAGGTTTATGTTCAAGATTTAAATGGACCAGATGGCTGCGTAGGCATTATTGGCATGCTAAATGGTTACTTATCCATTGATATATTCGTATATACACCTACAGCGCTTAAACAAGTGTTGGCGCATGAATTTATGCACTATACTCAGGACTTTTACATATCAGCCAATGTGGGCAATCAATTCTGGATGGAAGCACATGCCACACTCTCCGATCGAATTGTTTGGGATGAAAATGAGATACCTCTTTGCGAATCGGAAGAGTTTTTCAAAGACGGGATCTCTAATAAAAACGTCACATTTAACGCGCTTGCTAACTCATGGGATTATTGGGATAACTACGTCTTTAATAGAGATGATCAGCAAAACTATTTGGCCGGATGCTTTTTACACTACATGCGAAGCTATCGCACTAAGAGTGAAAAACTTGATCCTGCCACACTATTAAGTGAAACATCTTGGTTGGGTAGCTGGCGCACCTACCTCAGTGGCTATACAAACAGCCATCTGAATTCAATTTTAGGCGATGAGTATGAGGATTTTGTCAAATACATCTTATCGGCAAAAAACGAGAAATTTACTCTTATAAATAAAAAAGGTAATCCTTATGCATACCTTCAAGATCCTAAAAACAAAGGTCTGTTTACTCTTCCAATAACTTACGAGTTTAAAGAGGGTGATAATATGGCAATAAAGGATATTATAGACGTTAAAGTACCCTATCTTGCTTCCAAAATTGTTCTTTTAGAGAATAATGCCGATACGTTGGTGCTAGTAAATTATAAGCGCAAACATAGTTTTGATTACGATCACCTTGTGTATCATGTAACTTATGATTACAAGAAGCAAGAGATGATTTTTCAGAACATCTCCGATTCAACCGAATACAATTTTCTTCTCGAACCAAGAGACAAGGAGAATGCATTAACCAAGTTTAATAACTACAGCTTTTTACTACTTATCAATAAAGAGTATATTGGTGCAAGTAGTTTGATAAAAGATTTTGAGGCTTCGTTTGAACTAACCGCCATGCCAGTGCTCAATATTGAGCGCATTAGTATGCTTGGCATATACAATGGCGAATCGCCTTTGCTACATAACTTTACAATGCAGCCCCAAAATTTAACCATTGGAACACCCAATGCCGATTATATTCAAAAAGCGACTAAAATGAAGGTGGAGATGGTTAACTTATCAACGTCGAAACAGATTATAAATGAGCATACTTATCAAATCAAAACCCAATTTTCATTGATAATAGACGAGGGTATGATAATGGGAATGCCTACCATGAAAGACAGCACGTCATACATACAAACCATTGAACATGATATCATTACAGGTGTACTAAAAATAACCGAAGAGGAGATAAAAACTCATATAATGCACACCTACATCGAATTTGTTAAAGGTGCGGGTGACGATGTGGAAGAGCATTTGGTTCATAGTAGATATACGGATTTTATCGGAACTAAAACAAAGATTTACTGGTTAAACAACTTTAATAACA
>JAGPHP010000145.1 GCA_018055415.1 Breznakibacter sp.
TATTGCCTCCGATATTGCCGCATTAAGTTACGCTCGTGAAATTGGCGTGGAGGTTCATCTATCTACCCAACTAAATATCAGCAACTTTGAGTCGCTAAAATTTTATGCCATGTTTGCTGATGTGGTCGTTTTGGCACGCGAACTTAACATGAAGCAGGTTAAAGAGATTTATCAACTCATTGAAAAGCATCAGGTTAAAGGACCAAGTGGAAATCTTATTCGCATTGAAATGTTCTCGCACGGAGCGCTCTGCATGGCCGTTTCGGGCAAATGCTACTTAAGTTTGCACACCAACCAATCAAGCGCCAATAGAGGTAGCTGTTTGCAAAATTGCAGACGCAGCTATATTGTAACAGATAAAGAGACAGGCGAAGAGCTAGAGGTTGATAATGAGAATATTATGTCGCCCAAAGATCTTAAAACCATCCACTTTTTAAATAAAATGGTGGATGCTGGCGTGCGTGTATTTAAAATTGAAGGTCGTGCACGTGGGCCAGAATACGTTAAAACTGTGGTTCAGTGTTACAACGAAGCACTTGATGCAGTATTGAACGATACCTATACACACGAAAAAATAGCCCATTGGGATTCCCGACTTCAACGTGTTTTTAATCGCGGTTTTTGGGATGGTTATTATCTTGGGCAACGCTTGGGCGAGTGGACATCAAACTACGGATCGTTGGCCACTAAGAAGAAGATGTATATTGGAAAAGTAACCAATTTCTTTCCAAACATAGGTGTTGCCGAATTTTTAATGGAGACACAAACTCTTAAAATTGGCGAAGAGGTTCTTATAACCGGCACCACAACAGGTGTTGTTGAAATGGTTGTGGAGGAGATAAGAGTGGACTTAAAACCAACTCAGGAGACAAAAAAAGGGGAACTTTTTTCGATGATTACCCCCGAAAAAGTACGTCGTGGCGATAAATTATACAAAATGATTGAAACAAAAGGGTAATTAAAAACATATCATAATGGTAGGGACAAGTCGCGACTTGTCCTTTTTTTTTGACAGTTTGCGAGTTGTCCCTACAATTTCACAACCACACAATATCAAAGCCCTCTGCACGTTATAGCAGAACCCAACTCCCCTTTTTATCAAAAAAAAACAAAAAAATTGACAACCAACTACTTTCTGTTCAAAGGTTTAATTATCTTTACTTTTGCATAACTTGTCTAGAATGATAAATAATCATATTGCATTTAGTTACAATCTCACCGACAATGGTAGAGCAAAAGCTGAAATTACCATTGGTGATAACAGTTGGCTTTTTGAAGTATCTAATCAAGGAGACCCTCTCAAAGAGCTTCTTGATAATATGTGCACCATGATATTAACCCCGTCGCACTTATGGGACGAACAAAATCAATTTGCAATGGATTGGTTTTGCGAGATGATAGGTGTAAGATGGACTCTTGCCACTGAAGATGCGAACAATCTTTATGTGAAATTAGAGGTCTTTGATGATATATTTGACGAAGACTCTGGAAATATGATCTTCGAAACCGAATGCAGCTATATTAATTTCTACAACGCCATTGTTAAAGAGCTCGACCGATTTATTAAAACCGTTGGAATTCTCAATTACAAACAAAAATGGCATAACCAAGGGTTTCCAATCTCAAGCTTTCTCTTTCTTAAAAAAATGCTCATTGAGCGCGGTGTTTGGACACCTAATGAAAAACCTTCAAAAGCATTTATTGATGAGATTGAACTATTAAAATTGTAACCATCTCCTCAAAACGCTCATCCACTACCGCTTAAAACAATACATTCACATGACAAAAGAGAGACGCCCCCATATTGGAATTTACGGGCGCAGAAATAATGGCAAAAGCACCTTCATCAACATCCTCACCAACCAAGATATTGCCATTGTTTCAGATATTGCCGGAACAACAACCGATCCAGTAAAAAAGGCCTACGAAATAACTGGTTTTGGTGCCGTCACACTCATCGACACCGCTGGAATTGACGATACGGGAGAGCTTGGTGTCAAAAGAGTTGAGAAGAGCTTGGCCTCAATAAAACTCATTGACCTTGCCATTTTAGTTATCACCAATAACGAGCATGGAGCATTTGAAGAGCAACTGATCGCCGAATTTAAAAAACTCGATACCCCCTTTATCCTTCTTCACTCTAAAAGTGATATCAATCCATTAACAAACGAGTGTAAAGATCTTTATAAAAGCAAAGGCGCTTTAGAGGTTATAAGCTACTCATCTAAAGCACCTAACATCGACCAAATTCTCCATACCATTCGAAAAGCAATACCCGATTCGGCCTACACAACACCCTCGCTCGTAGGCGACTTGATAAAGCAAGGAGATATTGTTCTACTCATTACACCAATAGATATTGAAGCGCCCGAAGGAAGACTTATTCTACCTCAGGTTCAGGCCATTAGAGATATTTTAGATAACGATGCTGTGTGCATTGTTTTAAAAGAAAGAGAAGTAGATGCCTTTTTGAGCAAAACGGGCATCAAACCCGCTTTGGTAATAACGGATAGTCAGGTGTTTCCAAAAGCCGATGCCTCCATTCCTCGAGATATTCCTCTCACAAGTTTTAGCATCTTGCTCGCTCACCACAAAGGAGATTTCTTTAACTATGTAAAAGGAACACCCAAAATTGCCGAGCTTAAAGATGGCGACCGCATTTTGATGCTCGAGAGCTGCTCGCACCACACTTCGTGCGACGATATTGGCCGAGTTAAAATTCCGCGTTGGCTTGCTAATTTTACCGGCAAAAAACTTGAAGCTGATGTCGTTTCGGGGCTCAATGAGATTAAGCGTCCCATTACCGACTATGCCCTCGTAATTCAGTGCGGCGGCTGCATGATAACACGCAAACAGCTTATTAACAGGCTCAAACCTGCCATCGAAGCCAATATCCCTGTCACCAATTACGGTATGGCAATAGCCTATGTACATGGCATTTTTAATCGTGCCATCGAACCATTTATACAACAGCAACAATCAGAAGTTGATTATATTTAATACCCCATACAGACAATGTCCATTTTAACGACCAAAGAGCTAACAAAGCAATATGCTAACCATTTGGCTCTCAACAAAGTATCTATTAGTGTGTCTGAAAATAAAATTTTTGGACTACTCGGGCCTAACGGAGCAGGTAAAACATCTCTCATTCGCATCATTAACCAAATTACAGCACCAGACAGCGGCGAAGTAACGCTCTTCGACAAACCTATCAGTCGAAAAGATATTGGTTTAATTGGATATCTACCCGAAGAGCGCGGATTGTATAAAAAGATGAAAGTAGCCGAACACATCTTATATCTAGCTCAACTTAAAGGTGTTAGCAAAGCAGATGCCATCAAAAGAGTTCAATACTGGTTTAAGAAATTTGAAATTGAGGCTTGGCATGCCAAAACCATCGACGAGCTCTCGAAGGGGATGCAACAAAAGGTACAGTTTGTTGGTACCATTATTCATCAGCCCAAACTTTTAATTCTAGATGAGCCCTTTAGCGGATTCGACCCCATTAACGCCCTCATGCTTAAAGAGGAGGTTCTGAATCTTAAAAGCACAGGAACAACCATCATCTTAAGTACACATAACATGGCTTCGGTGGAGGAGATATGCGACGATATTGCACTCATTAACAAAGGGGTAGTACTTTTAAGCGGCTCAGTAAAAGAGGTACGCGAGAGTTACAAAAACAATCTACTTAAAATCGAGATTCAAGGATCTACCGAACTCAAAGAGAGTCTGGAAAAACTCTTTCCCGATGCCTCAATTGAGAATACTCCCAACAGCGTTTTGGCATTCTCAACGCAATTAGCAAATGGTGAATCCCCTAACACCATCATATCCAAACTATTACTACTCGGCACTATTGTCTCAATCAACGAGCAATTGCCTACCATGAACGATATCTTTATTAACAGCGTAAACCAACACAACCACACAAAATAGTCTCAATATGAACAAGATAGCACTCATCATACAACGCGAATTTCTCTCTCGTGTACGCAAAAAGAGCTTTATCATCATGACCATCTTAGGTCCGCTTTTATTTGCAGCCATGGCCATTGTGCCTACTCTGCTCACGCTTATGGATAGCTCAAACAGATACAATATTGCAGTTTTTGATAGCACTAATTCCTACCAAGAGTGCTTTGTCAATAGCGACAAAATCACCTTCAGCTATCTCGACGAAAACGATAAAATCTCCCCGTCGGCGCTACTCACCTCATCAAAAGAGGCTAAATACGATGGATACCTAGATATCTCCGAAGACCTCATTGAAAACCCCTCTGCGATCAAGCTCTACTCTCAAAACCCAATTACACTCGAGAGTCAGCACGAGATTAATAGAATGGTAGAAGCCTATTTGCGCACTAAAATATTGAATCAAAATCAATCGCCCGAATTCCAATCAGTTATCGCAAAACTCGAAAAAGCAAAAATTTCCATCACCAACATCACCGTTACTCAAGATGGTGAAGAGACCAAAAACGCAGCCGAAATGGCTATGGGTATTAGTATGTTACTTGCCTTTTTAAGTTATGGACTTATCATTGGTTACGGTTCACAGGTAATGAAAGGTGTTACCGAAGAGAAAACAAATCGTATCGTAGAGATCATCATCTCATCGGTAAAACCATTTCAACTCATGATGGGCAAAATCATTGGCATTGCCATGGTTGCTCTTACTCAGTTTCTTATCTGGATTGCCTTAACCCTAGCCATCATTACCTTTGTGCAAACCGTAGTGCTTCCCAAAGAGACCAAACAACGTATGGAACAACAGATGGCAACACAAAATGGGCAAACTACCATTGGAGCAGCATCAGTACAAGCGCCAACGCAACAATCCATGACAGAATCCATCACCAACCAACTTATGGGCATCGAGCTTAAATATCTACTTTTTATGTTTGCCTTCTACTTTATTGGTGGATATCTACTTTATGCCGCCATGTTTGCTGCCGTTGGCTCGGCCATAGATCCCGATACCGATTCACAGCAATTTGTAATGCCCGTGATGATGCCTCTCATCATAGCCCTCACCATTGCCATGAGCACCAGCCGTGATCCGCATGGCGCTTTGGCCTTTTGGGGTAGCATCATTCCGTTTACCTCGCCTATCATCATGATGGCTCGTTTACCCTACAGCGTTCCACTCTGGCAACTTCTACTTTCTATGGGATCTCTCATCATTACCTTCGTTGGAATGACCATTTTTGCGGCTAAAATTTACCGTGTAGGCATTTTAATGTATGGAAAAAAAGTGAGTTATAAAGAACTATGGAAATGGCTAAAGTACAAGTAAAACATAGAGTTATGATCTAAAATAAGCCGGTAGTAAACCTCATACATACCACTTTTTTACTACTTTTTACTAACACGTAGTTACTTAGCCATTGTTTTTGATATAGAATTACTACTTTTATGCAAACGTTTTCAATCATTAACTTTCATTAATTATTTTTATGAGCACAACAACCGCTAATCAAGCACAAAAACCTAATTATACTCTGCCTATAATTATGATGTTTGCGCTTTACTTCATGATTGCTTTTGTAACCAACATGCAAACCCCATTTGCAAACGTGGTTAAAGGACAGTTTAACCTTGCTGAATGGCAAACAACTCTAGGTAACTTGGCTAACTTCATCGCCTATGCCGTAATGGGTATTCCGGCCGGTCTTTTACTACAAAAAAACGGTTATAAGTTTACCTCTCTAACAGCCGTAGCTGTAGGTTTTATTGGTGTTTCAATCACCCTTTTCTCAGGTTATATCGGAAGTTTCGCAATCTATTTAACAGGTGCATTCATCTCAGGTTTCTCTATGTGTTTGCTTAACACCGTGGTTAACCCAATGCTTAATAGCCTTGGTGCCGATGAGAAAAAAGGTAACCAATTAAACATGTTCGGAGGAGTTTTAAACTCAACAGGCGGTACTATTGCTCCAATCTTTGCAGGTATTTTAGTTGGTCAAATTGCCAATCCTCAAATCTCCGATGTTAGTCCACTTCTATATCTAGGAATGGCCATCTTTGCTATTACTTTTGTTGTTCTTTATTTCGTACAAATCCCTAATCCTAACCTAGTTAAAGATGCTCCAAAAGAGAAACACCCACACAGTG
>JAGPHP010000146.1 GCA_018055415.1 Breznakibacter sp.
CGCTCTACCTACTTTTGCACTTGATCCGATCTTTGCGTTATAACAAAAAAGTTTGCCGAAGGCGAACCGCTCTTAAATTTAAAGCACACAAAAAAAATAGAACTCCACCTACTTTTGCACTTGATCCTATATTATAATCTAGTGAAGGTTTGGACAAGATTAAGCCCACTAAATCATCCCCTAAAACAAATAAAGCGCCATAAGTAATTAACTTATAGCGCTTTGTGGATTTTTATGGTGCCCAGGATGAGACTCGAACTCACACATCCATACAGAAACTACCCCCTCAAAGTAGCGTGTCTACCAATTTCACCACCTGGGCTTTGTAGGCCTTGTAAAGCCTGCACAAAAATATAAAAATAAAGTTATAACCAAAATAAAGTAATAATAATTAAGGTGTTTTGTTGTTAACTTTTTTTTGTATTTTAGCCATATATTTTAACGGCATTTTCTCTAAAAACATAGCGAATGATTACAATTTTTGGAATTCAATTTGGCAAACCGTTTCCTGCCACCTATAAGTTAGAAGAACAGCGACATAAATTGATTTCTGATTATCAGAGATATACATCTGTAGAGCAGTCAGCCACATATCAGAGATTTATTGAACTACAAGAAATTGTTAATTCAGGTACTTTTGAAAAGAAGTTAGCCGAATACAAGAGTTTTAAGTATAAAGATTCATCCACATACTTAACAAAAAAGCGTTTTGATAAAATTAAAAGTTCTAAAATCGTTAAAACTTATCAAGAATCAGTTCGCAAAGGATTAAATATCGATAAACTTGTTGAAATTTCAAATTCTAACGAGCTTAGCCGATTTGTTGAACTCGAAGCTAAGATTTCATCGCCCGAATTCACGCTAAAATCTCAACAGCCAGGATTTGAAACAACTAGTGATTATAAATTAGTTGAAGAGTTTCAATTTCTTCAGCAAAATGCAGACATTATCTTATTCAAGAAAAACGGCGAAACTCCTGAATTTAAAGAGATGGTCGCATTAATGAATAATCGCGAAGTCAAAGATTTTATCGCGCTTGAGATGGAGGTCTCCTCTGAGGATTTTAAAATAAGAGATGCTGAATATGCTGACAAAGATAGATTCAAAAAATCGGCTGAGAACAGGCTACTTATTGAATTTAACGATTTAAAGAAAAATGCCGATGTTATTTGGTATTTGAAAACAGCTCAAAAAAATCAATTTAGTAAACTCAATGAGTGGAAAATTATCTTTGAGGATGATTTTGATAGCGCTAAACTAGATAAATCTAAGTGGATTACTAGCTATTTCTGGGGGCAAGCTTTGATGAACGATAGTTATGTTACCTCTGATGATAAACAATTTTTTAAAGAACAAAACATCTCTCTTCGCGATGGATTAATTACCCTTTCAACTGTTTCTGAAAAAAGTAGAGGCAAAGTATGGGATTCTGAAAAAGGATTTTATCAAACTGATTTAAACTTCACTTCAGGTATAATAAATACAGGTCATGCATTTCGTTTAAATTATGGTAAAATTGAAGCTAAAGTTAAGTTCTCGCAGATTGAGGGTTTAACTCATGCTTTTTGGTTAGCTGGTGAAAAGGCTACTCCACATATCAATATCTTTAAAACTTCTGGTAAAAAAGGGAAAGAGGTGGAGATTGGTAAAATCACATCTACTCAAGGTAAATTGAACAATAATAGTAAACTTTTACCCTATTTAATGCTTGGAAATGAGTTTTATATTTACTCAATAGAGTGGAGTAAGGATAAAATTGTTTGGAAAATTAATGATATTGTTGTTGCTGAACAATCTGATAATATTCCAGCAGAAGCTATGTATATTAATTTTAGTTCTCATCTGAAAAAGGAGATTGATTCGACTAAATTACCTGCAACCATGCAAATTGATTGGGTAAGGTGTTATTCTAAAGCTTAGCTAATTTTAATAGAATATTGTGATCCCAATCCAAAAGATTGGGATTTTTTTTAACATTTTCTTGCTTTTAATGTTTTGTTGACTTGTTTTTTTTAACTGTCTGATTAATTGTGTCTTGCGTGTATTTTGCCTTTCCTTTCGTCAAAAAAAATACTCGAAATGGTACTAAAGTGAATAATGAATTGATTTTACATATATCTTTGCACAGATACAATTTCTATGTTTTATTAATTTATTGAGTCATGAATGGAATCAAGAATGAATTAGATTACGCAAAAGTTGTAAAAAGGATTGAAGAGATGAAATCAGAGGTGAATACCGAAGTTCCAACAAATGACTACTATTTTGAGGAGCTTGATGAACTCGAAAATTGGGTATTGAATTACAAATCTACCCACAGAAAAGACAATATGTCGTTAAATTAATCCTATTATAAGGAGAAAAAAAAGAGGACTGATAAAGTCCTCTTTTTTATTTTATTTGTACATCTTTTCGCGTAACTCTTTAATGGTTTCGCTGGTGATGTAATCATCATAATCCATCTGCTTGTCTATAATACCGTTTGGCGTTAGTTCTATAACTCGATTACAGATGGTTTGAATAAACTCGTGGTCATGTGACGACAGAAGGATGTTGCCCTTAAATCCTGTTAATGTGTTGTTAAATGCTTGAATTGATTCTAGATCCAAATGATTCGTTGGAGCATCTAGCATCATTACGTTTGCATTTTTTAGCATCATGCGTGAGATCATACATCTCATCTTCTCACCCCCTGATAATACACTTGATTTCTTGAATATTTCCTCTCCTGAAAAGAGCATTTTACCCAAATAGCCACGTAAAAAGAATTCGGTTGTGTCTGTTGAGAATTGTGCAAGCCAATCAACAAGGTTGTAGTCATTGTTGAAAAACGATGAGTTGTCCAGTGGTAAATAGGTGTGAGTAATGGTTACACCCCACTCATATTTTCCATGTTCAGCCTCTTTGTTGCCTGCAAGTATCTCAAAAAGGGCAGTCATTGCTCTTGGATCTCTGGATAGAAATACAATTTTATCGTTTTTCTCTACTGTAAAATCTACTCCTTTAAATAGGATATCTCCGTCTGCGCTTGCTCCTAATCCGTGAACTTCAAGCACTTTGTTACCTGGCTCGCGTTCTGGTGTGAATATGATACCCGGGTATTTTCTTGTTGATGGCTGAATCTCCTCAATATTAAGTTTTTCCAACATCTTCTTGCGACTTGTGGTTTGTTTACTCTTGGCCACGTTTGCACTAAACCGCGAAATAAACTCTTGAAGCTCTTTTTTCTTCTCTTCTGCCTTTTTGTTTTGATTTTGTTGCTGACGAAGTGCTAATTGGCTCGATTGGTACCAGAAACTGTAGTTACCAGCAAACATCTTTACTTTTCCAAAATCAATATCAACAGTATGGGTACACACCGAGTCTAGAAAGTGACGGTCGTGAGAGACCACTAGAACTGTGTTTTCAAAATTTGCAAGGTAGTTTTCAAGCCACATTACGGTTTCGATATCTAAATCATTCGTTGGCTCATCTAGTAGTAGGTTATCAGGCTTTCCAAAAAGAGCTTGGGCTAATAGCACTCTTACTTTTTGTTTTCCACTTAAATCTTTTAATAATTTATGGTGTAAATCTTCGCTAATTCCTAATCCACTCAATAAGTTGGCTGCATCCGATTCGGCATTCCAACCATCCATCTCCGCAAATTTCTCTTCTAACTCAGCTGCTTTAAGTCCATCGGCTTCCGTGAATTCGCTTTTTGAATAGAGAATTTCTTTCTCTTGCATATTTTTCCATAGGGCTTCGTAACCCATCATTACAGTACTGATTACGGTTACCTCATCAAATTCATTATGATTCTGACGAAGTACAGACAAACGCTCTCCCGGAGCCAGTGTAACACCACCATAGGTACTTGATAAATCACCCGCTATTATGCGTAGTAAAGTTGATTTTCCAGCTCCGTTAGCCCCGATGATACCGTAGCAGTTGCCTGGAGTGAATTTTAAGTTAACTTCTTGAAAAAGAGTACGTTTTCCGAATTGTATTCCTAAATTATTGACTGTGATCATGGATAAATTCCCTCTATTTAAATTGAGGTGCAAAAGTACTTAAAGAATTTGTGAATTTATAATGATTGTTATATTAAATAAGATGAGATTATTTGGTGAAGGCGATATTTAACAGTTATTGTATTACGAGGACTTTTTATTGCTTAATTAAAAATGCAACTCCCACACCAAATCCAACAATAATAATGATCCATCGAAGGATGTTACTGTTCATTTTGTTCACTACTTTACCACCTATATAACCTCCCGATATGGAGCCAATTAACATGACGAGTGCTAAATGCCAAATGATGTGATCGGAGAATATGAAAAATATAAAAGCAGCGAGGTTAATTGAAAACGAAAGTGCTTGTTTTAGTACGTTTATAGTTACTAATGAGTTGTTATAGCTTAATCCAAGTATAGCCATCAAAATAACCCCTAATCCTGCTCCAAAATATCCACCATAAATTGCTGATAAAAAGAGTAATATGAAAATGATCGCTTGTCTTATTTTGCTATTTTCAGAGTGGGGAAGTCTCTTGTTTAGCCATTTTTTTAGGGTCGGTTGTGCAATTAGAAGTGTGGTTGCTGAGAGTATTAGATAGGGAACAAGAGTCGCGAAGTAAGTTTCACTACAATTAAGTAGTAGATAACCGCCAACAAGCCCACCAAGAATGGTTACGGGTAAAAGGCTAAGTAGTCTCCATCTTTGGAGCACAAAATCTTTTCGTTGTGCCCAAATTCCCCCAATCAAACCCGGTACAAGTGCTGTTGTGTTTGTTACATTGGCAGCAATGGGTGGTATTCCTAGCGCTATGAGCACAGGAAAAGTGATTAGAGTGCCTCCACCAGCTATGGCATTTACAAAACCTGCAAATAGTGCAGCGATAAGAGAAATTATTAGTAGGATGAAATCCATAATTTTAACTCATTTTTGAAAACCGCAATTTCTATATATTATTCTAAATTTTATAAGATATTCATCCATTTTTTGTTTTTTTTATTCGATTGGTTTGAATTATGCAACCTTTTCATTAATATTGAGTTCAAATAAAAAATTTTGTTTATATGAAAAAACGATACCCTTTTAATCCGTTAAAATTCCACACTCTATTTGTTGTATCAATAGCTTTATTTCTTATGAGTACGAGCGTTCTTGCTCAGACAGCCGAGGAGAAGAAAGCCTTGAAAATTGCTCAAGCTGAGGCAGCTTTACAAAAAGCAAAGGAGAATCTTGTGAAAGCAGAGAGAAAGGTTACTATTGCCGATTCACTTATTGATGCTGGAATGCAGGCTCAAATTGAGGGTAAAGATGAATTAAGAGAGCAAGAGCGTGAGTTAAAGATGCTTGAGCGTGAGTTTAAAGCAAACTCTAAAGCTCTAAATAAACGTCTAAAAACAGACGATGAAGTTGAGTTTATGACTGCTCAAAAAGAGTTGAAAGAGTTAGAAGCTAAATATAAGGCCGATTTAAAAGCCAATGATATAAAAGCCAAATTTGCGCTTAAAAAGGAGACAAAGGGAGGTGCAAATTATCAAAAAGGTAAAACGCAAAAAAAACCAGCCGAAGAGGGATTGCTTAAAGCACAGAGTGCATTAGAAGTGGCTCAAGCTAAGTATAATTTTGCTACAGATACTCAGGTTGTTCGTGTTGAAAAATCGGCAAAGTTAACGGCGCCTAAAGAGGATCCCGACAAAAACAAGAAAGCAAAAGAGAAGAAAAAAGATAAAGAAGCTGAGGAGGACGAAGAAGAGTAGTGCTCCCACTCAAAACAAAAAAGCCACCCAAAAGGTGGCTTTTTTGTTTTGAATCCCAAAATTAATTCTGCTTTTAACAAGAAACAGTTTATCAAGGTTGACTGCGGAGAATTAGGGATTCGAACCCTAGATACCCTTGTGAGGTATACACACTTTCCAGGCGTGCTCCTTCGACCACTCGGACAATTCTCCAATAAATAAAAAATGCACGGGAGGAGAGATTCGAACT
>JAGPHP010000001.1 GCA_018055415.1 Breznakibacter sp.
CTATTAAAGAGCACGATGCCGAGATAGAGCAAATTTGCAATAGCACCGTTGCCGCTTCTTTTGCCAACACCGTTTTAGCCTTCGATAAATCGGGCAACAAATTGAGCAGAGTCCGTAGTATCTTCTTTAATCTAAACGAAACCGATACTAACGACTCTATGCAATCCATCGCTCGTGAGGTAACACCGCTACTTACCAATCATGCCGATAATATTGCCCTTAACGCTAAGTTATTTGCACGAATCAAGCAGGTATATGACAATCGTTTAACCAGCAATCTCGACTCATCGCAAATTCGTGTGACCGAGAAATACTACAACGATTTTAAGCAGCGTGGTGCTCTTTTATCCGATTCAGATCAAACTATTTTAAGAGGATTAAACGAGAAACTGTCATCTCTTACGCTCCAATATGGCGAAAATTTATTAGCCGAAACCAATAAGAACTTCCAACTCATCATCGACAAAAAAGAGGATTTAGCAGGGTTACCCGAGTCGGTTATCGAAAGTTCGGCTGCCGATGCTAAGGATAACAATCTCGAAGGCAAATGGCTTTTCACACTTCAAAAACCAAGCTGGATACCATTTTTAACCTACTCTACCCGCCGCGATTTACGCGAAAAACTCTACAAAGGCTACTACATGCGTGGCGATAACAACAACACTAACGACAATAAAAAACTGGTGGTTGAAATTGTAAACCTACGCGCACAAAAAGCCAAATTACTTGGTTACGATAACTACGCAGCCCTTGTTATTTCAGATAACATGGCCAAAACAACCACCAACGTTACCACATTCCTCGAAAAAGTAATGCCTCCTGCCCTTGCCGTTGCTAAAAAAGAGCGCGCCGAAATGCAAGAGATGATTAATAAAGAGGGCGGCAAATTCCAGTTAGCATCCTGGGATTGGTGGTTCTACTCCGAAAAACTACGTAAAGAGAAATACGACCTCGACGAGTCGCAATTAACTCCCTATTTCAAACTCGAGAACGTGCGCGAAGGAATGTTTTGGGTAGCCAATCAACTTTATGGCATCACCTTCGAAAAACGTACCGATTTACCTGTTTACAACAAAGAAACCGAAGTTTTTGAAGCTAAAGAGAAAAATGGTTCACATCTAGGAATCCTCTATCTCGACTACCATCCTCGTGCCAGCAAGCGCGCTGGAGCTTGGCAAACCGATTTCCGCACCGCTGGAGCAACCATTACAGGCGAACGTGTAACACCGGTAGTCTCAATAGTTTGCAACTTCACAAAGCCAACTGCCACCACCCCATCGCTTTTAACGTGGGACGAAGTTGAAACCCTTTTCCATGAGTTTGGCCACGGCTTACATGCCCTTTTCACCCAAGGCCATTACAACCGCACTGCAGGCGTAGTTCCGCAAGATTATGTAGAGATGCCATCGCAAATAATGGAGAACTTCTGTTCCGAGCCACAAGTGATGCAACATTACGCAAAACATTGGCAAACGGGCGAAGCAATTCCAACCGAGCTCATCAACAAACTCAACAACAGCAGCCAGTTTAACCAAGGCTTTGCCACCACCGAGTACCTTGCCGCTGCCCTCTTAGATATGGATTGGCACACCCTAACAACCGCCGATAACATTCAGGATGTTAACGCTTTTGAGACCAAAATGATGGATAAAATTGGGCTAATTCCCGAAATACTTCCTCGTTACCGTTCAACCTATTACTCGCACATTTTCGATGGCGGCTATGCGGCGGGCTATTACGTGTACATCTGGGCCGAGGTGCTCGATGCCGATGCCTTCGAAGCATTTGTCGAAAGTGGTAACATCTTCAATCCTGAGTTAGCTGCCAAATTCCGCAAAAACTGTCTGCAAGAAGTTGGCGAGGGCGAAGGCATGGATCAATACCGCAAGTTCCGTGGCAAAGATCCCGTTATTGAGCCACTTTTAAAACGACGTGGATTGCTTAATTAACAGATAAAATTACGTTATATCAAAAGGGCGGCTTATGTAGTCGCCTTTTTTTTATAAACATTGGGGGTGCCGGCAAAAAGGGCGCTTCATTCATTCATCCATTCACAACCATACTCGCAGTCACCTTACAATTGGCCCTTTTTGCCGTCGGGCTTTTGCCCATAGTCCTCGCACGGCCAACTACCTTCACCTCCGAGTTCACTTCACCTCTTTAGCCTCTTTATTTTGGCCGTGCTGTGGGCTATTTGGCGGCAATCCCTCACCCACTTCACGCCGAAACCCTTAATGAATTAGAGAACCTTGCCGCTCAGAGCCAAAAAACCACCCCACCCTGCGGGCACCCCTCTAATGGAGGGGATGGCTATTGTAAATTCCTACCATAGTACTAATTACCTTTCTTATCGAGACTAACATCATTACAAAAAGACTGTATAATAACAATCCAAACACTAAATTATTCCTACTCCAAAACCATCTAGCTAAAAAATTTCCACTCAAATAAAACATCTCCAAGAGCCATCCCCTCCTCCGGAGGGGTGTCCGACAGGACGGGGTGGTTAAAATCCTTAAGAATTCCCTTTCGCTTATCCCAACTCACACACCTCACCACATCATAGTAGCATCACACTCATTTACTCACACCAATACACGCATAATTAAAAGAGTAAATTAAAGCGACGGGGGCTTGTAGCACTGCAACGCCTCGTCGCTTTAATTAGAAACCCTCCTGCAGCAATGCGAGAGGGTTTCTCATTAAATTATTTGTTGCTTTTGCCCTGCAGGAGCCTTTCGCTAAACAGAGAAACCTTGTTGCAGTCCTGCAAGAGGGTTTCTAATTAAAGCGACGGTTTGCTGCAGTGCTACGGCAACAAAACTCCCTCTGTTTCTCACTCCTCAAAATTTTTAACACCACTTTTCGACTTCGTTTGAAATAAAATAGTAACTTAGATACACTAACAAATCAGCACTTAAAACCTTAAACAACCCATTTTTAAACATCCCTAGTTTAAGAAAACATACAATGAAGAATCAAGATAAAACCAAAGAGGAGCTCATTATTGAGTTGCAAGAGTTACAGCAAGCCTACAAGCTCTTAAAACTCTCATCCGAAAAGGAGCTCCGTGAGCGTGAAATAACCGATGAAGCGTTACGTGAAAGTGAGGAACGCTTTAAAGCTTTACATAATGCATCTTTTGGTGGTATTGGCATTCACGATAAAGGCGTAATTCTCGAATGTAATCAAGGCCTTTCTGACATGACGGGATATTTAACCCAAGAGCTAATAGGTATGAATGGGTTACTTCTTATTGCACCCGAATCACGCGATTTGGTTATGCATAACATCGTTAGCGCTTACGAAAAACCCTACGAAGCCATTGGTCTTCGCAAAAATGGCCAAACATTTCCTATGCGTTTGGAGGGAAGAAACGTGCCCTACAAAGGAAAAATCGTACGAACCGTTGAATTTAGAGACATAACAGATACCAAAAAAGCCGAAGAGGCATTACGTAAAAGCGAAGCCATTAAAAACAAAATGCTCTCAAATATTGGTGATGTAGTGGTTATCATCGATAAAAATGAGGTGATTAAATACAAAAGTCCCAACATTGAGCGGCTGCTAGGATGGAGCGATAACGAATTAATAGGTAAAGACACATGGGATAACATTCATCCTGAGGATATTGAACTTGGCAAAAAATTTATACAAAACCTCGCCTTAGAACCAAATAGCATTGGAACTGTCGAAATACGCTATAAACGTAAAGACAACACCTACGTTTGGATTGAGATATCTATTATTAATCTTCTTAATGACCCGGATATTCAAGGCTTTTTGGGCAATTATCATGAAATAACTAGTCGTAAAAGTGCCGAACAAGAACTCCTAAAAGCCAAAGAGATAGCCGATGCCAACAGTGCCAATCTAACAGCAATCATTGAGGGTACTGCCGATAACATCTGGGCTTTCGACCGCAATTTTAAGATACTTTATATCAACCAAGCGTTCCAGCGAGAATTTTTCAACACCTTTGGAGTACTTCTTGAACCAGGGGTAAGTCTTATTGAAGCACTACCCGAACCTTTCAAACCCATCTGGATTCCTCGCTATAAACGAGTCCTCCAAAACGAACAATATACCATTGAAGATGCTATTAATACCGAAAATGGGACCATCTATATACAAGTTACTTTTAATCCCATTGTCTCCAACGGAGAGGTAATTGGTGGATCCTGTTTTGGAAGCAACATAACCGCCAGAAAACAGTCAGAAAACGATCTTATCAAAGCTAAAGAGCTGGCCGAAGAGAGCGACAAACTTAAAACCGCCTTCCTGTGTAATATGAGTCACGAAATACGCACCCCAATGAATGGCATTCTGGGTTTTGCCGATTTGCTTAAAGAGCCATCTTTATCGGGAGATAAACAGCAAGAATACATCAGCATTATTGAGAAAAGTGGAGTTAGGATGCTCAACATTATCAACGACATTATTGACATCTCCAAGATTGAAGCAGGACTGATTAAGCTCGAAGTAAAAGAGTCTAACATCAACGAGCAAATTGAATATATCAACACATTTTTCAAACCAGAAACCGATACAAAAGGGTTAACTCTATCCTTTAAAAATCCCTTATCGGCAAAAGAGGCTACCATTAAAACAGACCGCGAAAAGCTCTATGCTTTGCTAACTAATTTGGTTAAAAATGCAATTAAATACACCAACCACGGAAGCATAGAATTTGGCTACTTTCCAACGCCTAAAGAAAAGCCCTATCAGCCAAATTCTCTAACATTCTATGTGAAAGATACAGGAATTGGAATACCCAAGAATAGACAACAGGCAATTTTTGAGCGTTTTGTACAAGCCGATATTGGAGACACAATGGCACTACAAGGTGCTGGGCTCGGATTAACAATTACGAAGTCGTACCTCGAAATGCTGGGTGGAACAATTTGGGTTGAGAGCGAAGTCGGTGTTGGATCAACATTCTATTTCACCCTTCCCTATAATACACAATCTCAGTTAGACATTATTTTCGAAAATGATGTGGATGTGAAGGACGTTACTCTATCAAAACTAAAAGTATTAATTGCCGAAGACGATGAGATTTCGCGTTCACTAATTACCATTAATCTAAACAAAATAAGCAGTGAGATACTTCTCGCCAAGAATGGTATTGAAGCTATAGAAATATGCCGCAGTAATCCATCTATCGACCTAGTATTGATGGATATACGCATGCCCGAAATGGGCGGATATGAAGCCACTCGCGCCATCAGACAGTTCAATAAAGAGGTTGTTATTATTGCGCAAACTGCCTTTGGCCTATCAGGCGACAGAGAAAAAGCTATTGATGCAGGATGCAACGACTACATCTCAGAACCAATTAATAAAGATGAGCTATTGAGTATAATTCACAATTATTTCAAATCGTGAAAGTATCTAAACAACATGTCTTTAATTACGGCACCAACTTATTATCCAACATCCTATTGTTATACTGCTGAATAATGGCCTTTACCAACTGCTCATCATCGTTCAATGGGGCATCAAGTGGTAGTTTACTCTTCTGAAATGGGTCGTTTTTTAAATCGTAAGCCCCCACCCTTTTTTTGCCATCAAACTCAAAAAGAGTATCGTTTTTTATAAGTTGATAATTCTCGTTAATATAGGCTATCGCAAAACCGCTTTGAACCGTATCTATCAACGATTTACCAAATGCGCTAAAAGTTCCCTTGTAATGAAGCATATTTAAAACCGTTGGCATAATATCAATCTGCTGAGCCGTTTTAGGGTTCATTTGTGGGGTAAGCGTGCCATCAGGCGTATAAAAAATAAGAGGAATAGCAAAAGCGTTGGCCGAGGTCATATACTCCTCAAACTGAGGCAGTGTACTATGGTCGGCTGTGATTACAAAGAGGCTGTTTTTAAACCAAGCGGTTTTCGAAACTGTTTCAAAATATTGCTTTAAAGCATAATCGGTATAGGCAATTACTTTGCACACAGGTATCTTACCATCAGGAAATTTGCCTTCATATCGTTCAGGAACCTTAAATGGATGGTGAGACGAAACCGAAAAGATGGAGCTAAAAAATGGCTCTTTCATCTTACTCTGCTCGCGAGCCAAAAATTGAAAAAACTCCTCATCCCAAATACCCCACATGCCATCAAAATCGGCATCATTGCCATACTCGGTTTTGCCATAATACTTCTCAATCCCAGCAATTTTAGCAAAGGCCGAAAACCCCATTGATCCATTTGGCGCTCCATGAAAAAAAGAGGTTTCATACCCCTCAGCTCCCAATATAGAGCCCAAACTATTAATCTTGTTTCCCGAATACTCCGAAATCACATAGGGATAAACTAACGACGGTACCGACGCTAAAATTGAAGGCATCCCATCTATCGATTTTCGTCCGTTAGCGTACGCATTCGGAAAAACCAAACTATGTGCAATAAGCGAATCCAAAAATGGTGTATATCCCTTGTATTTACCATTGTCGAGCCCTTTATTTAATGAACCAAAAAACTCGCGACTATAACTCTCCAAAATAATAACCACCACATTTTTTTTAACCATAGCTGTCGTATCAGCAAAAGTGGTTATGGGAGTGTAAACGGCCTCTAACTCTTTTTCATCTTTAAAAAAGCTATAGCGCTGAAACGATTTAACACCTACCGTTCGGATGATACTAAATGGGGTATTTAACACCACCGCCACTTGGTCGGGAGCCTCCACGTAATCGGCTGCATTACTTAACGTTATAGGGCGTGTACTGTGGGCAAAACCGCCTCTTACACCACCAACCGCTAGTACTGCTACACCTACAAAAATGAGCAGACTTGTTACATAATAGTGCCATTTTTTTCGGAATGCAATGGGCTTTGGAATAATATGACCATAAAGCCGTACCATCAATAACCACACGCCTATAATGATAATGGCTACAAACCAGTAATCATAAACAAATCGGAAAAAGAGTTTAAAAAGATTGGACTCGTTTTCAATAATTGAGAAAACCGATGTGGTGGTTCGTTTTAGGATAAATCGATAATAGATAATATCTGCCCCATTCACCAACACGCCTATTCCATTAACAATTAAAAAGATATACTTCAAAACAGTTTGATAAATGGAACTGTATTTAAATGGCAATGGCAATAGTCCAAAAACCAACAACGGCAAATTGAGGTAGATAAGTGCGCTTAAATCAAAAACTAAGCCTCCCCACAACGCCACCATCAAACCCGAAAAGGTAAAAGGCGAAAAGAGTGAGGTATTAAAGAGATAAAAAACTATTCGCATCAACGAATATAGGAGCATCATACCACCAAAAAGGCGCATATAAAACAGATACTCATTCATTGAATGATACTTACGTTTATTAAACTGATTTCGGAATAGTTGCAACATACCTTTTAAAAATATTTTTTTTGAGTCAATATAGTTATGTATCTCCTTTAAATTGGACATACTGTTTAGAATCAAATCTACAAAAATACACCGTAGGTGTAACCTAATAATAACCTCCGGTTTTCACCGGAGGATAGCACATGAATTAACATCAACTCTGTAGGAGTTGACTTATTAAGCCGCTTTTAGCTCAACTCTTACAGAGTTGTATGTTTTATTTATCTTGTTCCCCCAGATAAATCTGGGGGTTATTTTTGGACAACACCTACGGTGTTATGTTTATTTGCATCAATCGGATAATCTCTTCAAAACAATAAGTTGAACATTATTACATGCTCATTACATAAGTCATTAAAAAAAAACGTATTTTTTTAAAAGGTAGCGGCAAAGTCCCTCTCCCTTGGAGAGGGATTTAGGGTGAGGCCTTTTTAAAATTACGATATTATTTCACTCTCATCACATTTTATTATTGTCGTAGTAATTTCTGTGTTAATATTTCACTATTAATCAAGTGATGTGGCAACAAACTTACATCACTTACACGAGTTGGGCAAATATCTATTCCCCCTCTGCGTGTATAAATGCAGGTTACACCCAATTTTGATGGTTTATAAGCGTCCAGAAGTCGTTTGTAAATCATCTCGCACACCTCTTCGTGAAAATGGTTCTCATTTCTAAACGATACCAAATATTTCACCAACCCTACCTCATCGATACCAAACTCACTCTCGAGCGATATAAAAACAGTTCCCCAGTCGGGTTGTTCAGTTATTTTACAATTACTTCGTAAAAGATTTGATTTTACCGAGATAGATTTAGCCCCCGAAAACGATATCATCAAATTGGAGGGGCTCTCTTTAAAATCGACAAAAAACTCCTCCTCCAGATCGAGCGAATCCTCTAAAAGCGTGTATCCCTCAAAATCAAACGGAACACTTCCTATCTCTAACACAAAAATTTGACATTCAACACTCCCCCCAACAATAGGGTTTATATCTTTAGCTATTAGCTCTTTAACTAACTCTATTGAGGTTAAAATACTCTTATCAAAACGGACATTATTTAACGAGTTTAGATAGAGTTTGAGCGATTTACTCTCCACAATATTAGGGGTATCTGATGAATAGACCAGCTTTAAAACCCCATTAACGGGCAATCCATTTTTGGTTAAAAAACTAACTTCGTAGCCATGCCACACATCGTATCCCACAAATGGTAAAGCTTCATTTTCGAGACCATATTGTCTGCGATTTAAGATACGGGGTACTGCCACCAAAATCGAAGGATCGTAACTTTGTGGAAAGGCAACCGTTTTACCCAAAAGTTTCCCTTCAGGACTATTCAAATTCTCATTTATCATCTCTTAAACTCCCTGTTTTGAACCAAAAATATCAATATGCAAACGCGGTGAAAAGCGCCATCCATTTCGTATCACCATATCAAGTGCAACCGCCTGAGCTTGATGCATTAACGCACTATTTCCACCTAATGGCATTATTAGAATATCGGCTGGCTCAACGGTTGGTAACTGCCCTAAAATGGCCTTAATCTCCGCCTCATCACTAGCGGATGCCACCACAAATTTGAGTTGAATATCTTTTCCATGCAGATATGAGTATGCAATGATATCACGAAGTTGATCAACTTGCAATCGTGTTTTTTCATGCATCTTAAAAACCCCACGACTCTCTAAACCTAAGGTAATCAGCTTGTCGGCAGTAGGATTTGAATTACTCAATTTTGGAGAAACACTCACTAAATCGATGGTTGATAAAACCCCCTCCGACATAATCGTACCATTGGTTTCTACCGTTATATGTACCCCAAAACGACTTTTTAAACGCACACAAAGCTCCTTTAAGCTAGGCTCTTGCATCATTGGTTCACCTCCCGAAATAACCACATGTTTTATCTCGCCAAGGTTATGACCAATAACTGATAAAATATCGGTTATGTTTACCGAGGTGCTATGATCTATATGAAATGAGGCATGTGGAGTATCGCACGGAGAGATATCGCCGTTTGCACTACGCCAAACACAACGCAAATTACAGCCGGCCAAACGAATAAAAAGTGAGGCTACTCCCGCTAACTTTCCTTCACCTTGGATGGTACCAGAATAGGGCATTCCCGTATTCGGGGTCTCTTTTAGGAGCTTTCCATCTTTATCGCGTGTAATAGGAAAAATGCCCTCCTCCGATAAAATTAATCTAATATCCATTGGTTATAACGATTTGTCGATGTAACCCGCCTCTTTAAAGGCTTTTGCTCTTAATAAGCAGCTATCGCACACGCCGCAAGGCTTTTCGCCCCCTTTATAACAACTCCAAGTATGCTCAAATGGAACACCAAGCTTCACACCAAGTGTAATCTCCTCGGCTTTAGTCATATTCACAAAAGGGGTATGTATTTTGATTTTTTTGCCCAACTCTTCGCTCAAAACAGTACCCTTGTTAATGGCAATCTCCATAGCATCGATAAATGATTTGCGGCAATCTACATAACCAGAATAATCAACCTGACTCACGCCAATAAAGATATCTTGACATTGAAGCGCCTCGGCATACGATGCAGCCACACTTAAAAAGACCATATTACGGGCTGGCACGTATGTTACTGGCACATCAGTGCGGTTTACATCACCCGCCTCTACCTCCATCGACTTATCGGTAAGCGAGGAACCGCCCCAACTATCGAGTTTTAGCGTAATCACTTGATGCTCTTTTACGCCTGCCTTTTGAGCCAATACGCGAGCTCGCTCAAGCTCAACATTATGTCGTTGTCCATAGTCAAACGACAAGGCATAAACCTCATAACCCTCGCTCTTTGCTAAATAGAGCGCTACCGCAGAATCTAATCCGCCCGAAACCAAAACAACTGCTTTCTTCATAAAATAATAGGTTGCTAAACCAAATAAGTAATGGAAGCCCCCACTAAAATATATGCGCAAAATAACACCCTTGTGGTAAGGATGGCGCAAATACCTTAGTTTTGTTTTAAGACAGGAGGCTTTCGAACTGTCTATATCTTTTTAAATCAGCGCAAAAGTACTATTTTTTCTCCTCTTCCTCCTCGCGCTCATTCTCTTTTTTAATCTTCTTATCAATTTTACCATCGCCATCGGTATCGTAGCCTTCAGGTTTCCCATCGCCATCAGTATCAATCTCAATCTGGTCATCATCAGTTTGCTCTACCACAGCCTCTTTTACCTTTATCTTTTTCAAGAAGGCATCCTTCTTATTTTGAGGAGCCAAGATAAAGGAGTAGGATTTCTCACCAATACCCGCTTTAAGTTTACGATCGTCTGTCTTGGTAGTCTGTACTAAGGAGTTATACTCACTATTTGATGAGTAAGTCATCATTAGCCCGTTTCGATAGCTAAAGTAGTACCAAGTATTTTCATCAATACCTATATAAATATCGAAGAAATTACCGGCTCTTGAACGAGTAAATTGAGCTTTCACATCAACTTGCCTATTAATTGGATATCCTTGTATAAAAGAGAGATCAAATGTTCCATCTGCAATAAAGCTCTTTTTAGGCGTATTCCATGTCAAATCAATATTACCAAAATTCAACATATAATTAGCTTCAATAGGCATATCTTTATAAAGATCAAAGGTACTTCTCTTGGCATTAATCTTAACAGCCTGACTCTTTCCTACCCACTCGGCAATGCGTTTAGTAAATGTTTCGGCCGATAATTTAGACTCTTTACCTTGAGCCTTTGCGATATCATTTACCATTAATGTAACTAATGGTTCGGTTAGATAAAAATCAACCCCTAACATCGAAGACATAAAGACTTTATCATTTTTCCTATTATCGATGATAGTTCCCGATGATCGAGTTTTTACTCTGTCGAATTCAATACCAATATTAAAATCCCCCTCACCTCTTACATCACCTGTTTTACTACTAAACTCCATGTAAACACCTGTAGTATCGGGATTGGCAATTTTAGCCTCCGAGGTAATACCAAAACCACCTGTTGCTTTATTATAGAAGAGACTACCCTTTGCTGTTAGCATTGGAATATCGCTATAATTACTTCGACCTTCAATAAATGAGGAGTAGATATGTATAGAATCCTTTGTCATGAATATATCCCTAAACACACTCTCTTTCTCAAAACTTTGTGGAGATTCGGCTATTGGAATCATAATATTCTTAGGATCAACCTCAGCATTAAAGAGTAAGAACGAGCGCGGACCTTGAGGATAATTATGAATCATCTGCACACCACCATCGTAGCTTAAATCTTTCAAATTAGATGTAAACTTAACATCACCTTTATAACTAAAATGCGAATCGAGTGGCAATAGAGCCGTTGGTGGAATAGTTCCGTAACCGATAGTATGAATCTCTTTGTCAACACCAATAATGCCTAAATCGATAGGAATAACTTTATCATCTCCATTAACAAAATCAAACACGCCCGAACCTGAATAAGCATATTTGCCTAATATTTTAACTTTTGCATTGTAGATCTTATGATGATATAGAGTATCTCTCATCTCAATACGCACACTATCAAGAGGATCCATGTCGGCATTTTCACGAATTCGGACAACCCCACTTGGTATATACACCGTTGCATCTGCCACATTAATACTCTTAACATCAACGGCTTCTATTAATTTAGCACCTAAGTCGTAACGTGCCAACGGAGCCAAGAATTCAAGCGAATCTTGTTTGCGATGTACCGATACAAAACGGTTTCCTTTCGATCCTTTTGCTCCAAGGAAAATATAATTCTTATCCATGTTCCAAGAGAACTCACGGATAAATGAAATATATTTATTATCTGTAAAATCTACACGACTACCACCAACTAAAGAAGTAAATTGACCCATTCGTTTCTCAAAATCTATATCGGCAATAAGGTCGGTTGTGGCAAAAGAGATGTTTTGTAAATCAGCACCCATCATCTTAAAATCAGCCGAATCTGAGTGAATGGTATGATCTCCAAAAGACATCTTTTCGGCCTCTAGCGTTGAACTTGGCAACATCATTTTCCCTCCACCTACGGCACCCGAAGAAGAAAGAGTTAAATGTCCCTCCAACAACCCCTCTCTATTGAACATCTCAAAACTATTCTCTTGACTTTTAGCAATCAACTGATCTTCATAAGGCAAGAAATCAATTGTATTATATTTTCCCTTAGCATCAGGAAACTCAACTCCTTTGGCGCGCTTTTCAACTTCAAATGTTTGCGTTAAACCATAAGTGCGTTCGGGCAAGAATACAAAACGTTCTGAATTGCTCGTTGATGTTTGATAGGTAAGCTTACCTTTACCCAAAAATCCTTCGTTACTCAAATCAATATCACTATAATACTTTGCCCTATTGCCGTAAATAGGAAACCCTTCTGCCGGCGTTGTTCTGACAAACCCAAGCGAATAATCTTTTCTAACGACCAACTTCTCCTCAAATTCCGGAAAAATATTGGAGGTAAAAGAACCTTTAAACGAGAAGTTATTGCGCGTAAGCATATTAATACTATCCAATTGAAACGTATCGAGTTTAAAGTAGAATTTATCACGCTTATAGGCTCCATCCTGAATAAACTTCTTATCATAATAGACGTACGACTCCTTAGTACTCGTTAAAATAGGATAGTTTCCATAACGCTTAGTTCCCGACTTGTTATCCTTCTTATCAATACGTAAAACACCTGAGAGCTTAGCAATTGAGTTTTGAATATTTTTGAGTTCTGGTCTTCCATAATAATCGGCACCACCTGATAAAACCTTCATTCTCAAAGAGTCAATATTGGTAAGATTTATCTTAAAATCATCGTAATCAAACTCAAAACCATCACCAAAAAGGTTTAGCATACCTGCATTAATGGTTCCTCCAAAGACAAAATTTCTGTTTCGTTTGAGGATGATTTTCTCCTCTTGTGGAAAAAAAACAATATTTTGATGATCGCAAATACTAATAGAACTAACCCCATTCAAACTTAAATCGTAATTATAAAGATTTAGAACCGCATTAGAGACTGTTGGAGCAGTAACAGAGTTAAATTTTATAACATCGTAATCCTTCTTTCCAGTTCTAAAAAGAAGATAATCGCTTAATCGATCTTTCACCTCAATAACATCTGTCTCTGCATTATAACCCACAAAACCGTTGAAAGAGAGTAATATAATTTGCTGACGAATCTGATTTACAGGAAGTTTCATAAAGTAAGCGTACTCTTCAACCGTGAACGGTAAATCGCCATAAAAGGCCGAGCATTTTTTTAGCCCTTGAAGTGGATGCTCGCGATCTAAACCTTGCAGCTGATCAAAATACTCCTCTCGATAATAACTTAATGACTCAAAAAACGCCTGATTTTGAGCAGCACCTGTTATCCCGCGCAAATTCATAAAGGGTTCAGATATTCGCCAGTGTATAACCTCAACATCTAACGATACATTATGAAATTTATCAAAATATGGACAAAGCGCTAACCCTTCACCGTCACGAATAAGCTCTACCTCGCGCTTAACATCATTGTATTTAAATATCAAACCAGGATGATAGACATTGGTCTCTGCCAAAAAAATCCGCACCTCTGCGTCACTACTCTGTATCAGATCTTTACGCAGTGAAAAATATTTGCTCTTTGCTTCAACAAAACAGGTGTCATTTCGAAAAATTCGAATCATCGCAGGAGAAGCTCCACTACCCGAACCTAAGACCTTAGCACCATGTTGACTAAACCCACCCTCGTAATCCACATTCTTAAAGATATCTTTGAGAACATAGCGCAAATCATAGGAGGTAAATTGTGGATAAATAGCGCCATCTGGCGAACTAATGTGGAGCACTTTATGAGAAAGTTTTCCTTTAAGTGAGTAGTCGAAATATTTACGATTTACAAACTCAACCGAATCGAGTTCAAAATGCGATTTGGTCAGATCTAACTGATACGCTTTAAACGTTGCATTCACATCGCTTGCACTGTAGCCACAAGCCTCCCAAGTAATTCGCCCCTGCTTACCTCTCCAAATATTAGTGATCATATTTAACTCACCTTGCGTGTCAAAAATGGTAATACTATCGCCATTTAACGCAACGCAACTCAACTGCATCTTGCCAAAAACAACCTTAAATGGGGTATCTTTATCATATTCGAAACGGAAATCCTTAGACGTTCCATTCCACTTAATTGCGGAGGTTGAAAAAACAATATTCTTATATAGAATTTCTTGGGTTGTTTGAAAAAGATCATTGATAACTCGCAATGAAGTTTTGCTGTTTGATATAAGATCTTTAATTGCATTATTCCAGTTTGCCCAACTATCGCCCACGTGTCCCTTTTCGCTAAAAGCCATAAGAGTTTCAAAATAGTTTACATAATCAGGGAAAACCTTGGCACGACGTTTTGAAAGAGCATTCACCACCCCAATCATCATTTGACGCTGAGAAACTGGCACATAAGGATCTTCCCAAAAAGGATTAAAACTCTTTTGAAATTCTGATACCGTCTTTTTATCAGCTTGCTGGCTCATAATACTATCCAACTGATGCTGAAATCGTTGCGGATCATCTGAAAATATAAAAGGAGGCGCTAACTGTGCAAATGTGCGAGTTAAGGCAAAAAACGATAAGGCAATTAGTAACAGATATCGCTTCCTCATATATTTTAGATTTTAAACTTTAGTAAATTGTGCAGCGCACCAATTATTGTCCAATTCACTCCTCTGAAACTGATAACCCTGCTGTCCAGCTTCCTCTTTAATCATTGGTAAATCCGACTCATAAAAGCCACTCATAATAATAGTTCCACCACTCTTAGTAACTTTTGAATAGTGCTTTATATCTTCTAACAAAATATTTCTATTAATATTGGCTAATACTAAATCATACATCTTATCGCCTAAAAGTGATGCATCACCCTGCTTAACACTCATCGTTGATACACCGTTAAGCTCCATATTCTCTAAGGTATTAAAATAAGCCCACTCATCAATATCGATTCCAAAAACCGATTTTGCGCCAAGCTTTGCGGCCAAAATACCAAGTATTCCTGAGCCACAACCCATATCCAAAATATCTAAATCTTTACAATCGATACCTAATAGATATTTCATCACAAGTCCAGTTGTTTCGTGATGCCCTGTGCCAAAACTCATCTTTGGCTCAATAAATATCTCATATTTAGCTTGAGGAACATCCTTATGATGCGGACTTCTAACAATACACTGATCGCCAATTTGAATTGGTTGAAAATAGTTTTTCTCCCAAACTTCATTCCAATTCTGATCAGGAATCTCCTCTTTTTCAACAGTAAATTCAAACTCTTCGTGCAGGGTAATAGTTAACTCAGTTAATCGCTCCTCACTAAAATCTTTCTTAGGAACATAGGCTTCTAAACCTGATTCAACTTCAAGGAAACTTTCAAATCCAATCTCCCCCAACTGAGCCATCAAAATCTCTCTTATCTCTTCGTTATGAGGCGTGATGGTGTATGATAACTTAATATAATCCATTTTTAATATGTTTGTAATTTGTCATGAGTTGGTAAATTTATAAAAATATACGGAGAGGTTAGCCAAAATTTGCTATTTATAAACAAAAAAGAGAGAAGCATTAACTACCTCTCTCTTTTTAACCAACTTAAAACTAACCAATAAATGAATGAACTAGCTATTTATACATCTCAAACAAAAAAAATGTTTCACAAATTATTAAAATTTTTACGTCAATTTCTCAACAAGAGTTTGAAGCTTTAATCTATCAAGTTTTCCAGATATTAGTAGTGGTATCTCATCGACACAAAAACTCTTTATGATGCGTTTATACTTTGGTAATTTCTCATTGAGTTTATAAAGCTCTTCGGGTTCAATATTTTTTGTTGATACGATAACAACTCTCTGCCCAAGTCGCTCATCATTTACCCAACTAATGGCGAATGGCGATGATATAAAAGGGGAAATAATTTGCTCAAGCTCCTCGGGTGAGACCTTCACGCCTCCACTATTTATCACATTATCAACCCTGCCAACAATTCTAAAAGTTCCATCGTTTTCAATGCAGGCAATATCGTTTGTTTGTATGGGCTCATCCAGTGTTAATGGATCAAAGATCATTAAGGCGCCCCTATCATCAACCCCAATTTTAACCCCATCAAGCGGTCTAAATGTAAACTCCTTCTCTACCCCATTTATCCTGCGCAAAGCGATGTGCGAGAGAGTTTCGGTCATCCCATAACTCTCATAAGCCTCAACAGTGCAATCTGCCAAAATATTTTCTATAGATTTTGACACTGCAGCCCCTCCTACAATTAGTTTTCCAATCAATTGAAGTTTCTCATGATGGTTCGAATATTTTGAGAGTTGCATTGGTACAAGTGTAGCAAAATCTACAGGCTCAGTTAATGTATCGAAAGGCGTGGAAGAGGGCTCCACTAAAATCAAATTCAAATGCCCCTCAATAGCTCTAACAATCATCATCTGCCCAGCAATATACTCTGCCGAAAGTGCCAAAAGTGCTTTAGATGATGGCGCTAATTGAAAAAACTTTACCGTTCGCTGTGCAGATTTTCGCATTCGATCTTTTGGGACAGTTATAACTTTGGGGACACCTGTGGAACCAGAGGTCTTTAGATCAATAGTGTCAGACTCATCAAACCAACGCTGTATAAAATGCCAAAAATGAATTTGATAAAGAGGCATATCTCCAGACTCAAAAGAGTTGGCACGCTCAACAAGCTCAATTCTACTATAAAAAACGTTATCTACCCCTAGAATTACCCTGTCCTGCATCACAATTTGCATTTATGATATAACTGATCGCCCTTTATATAGAGAGGCGATTCAAAATTATTAGAAAAGAGTTTTCCTGTACCCAAACCTTGCGGCATATCAACTCCTTTTGTAAAACACCATTGCGATATGGCATTTAGTCCAATATTGCTCTCTAGGGCACTCGTTATCCAATAATCGATGTCTAAACTTTGAGCAATATCAATCCACTCGTTACTAGCCTTAAATCCACCAACAAGCGAAGGTTTTAAGATGATATAGTGAGGTTTGATATGGTTTAGCATCTCGCGTTGCACCACTGAGTTGGTTATACCAATAAGCTCCTCATCTAACGCGATTTTAATAGGAGATGATGAGCAAAGTTTGGCCATCTCTTGCCACTGCCCCTGTTTTATGGGTTGTTCAATGGAGTGAATATCATATTTCGAAAACTGCTCTAACCGTTCAAATGCATTCATGGGCTCAAAGGCTCCATTAGCATCGAGGCGAATCTCCAACTGCGATGCTTTAAACTCGTTTCTAATCTGTTTTAAAAGATCTAACTCATCCGTTAACTTATTAGCCCCAATCTTTAGCTTTAAACATCCAAATCCATCGGCAATTTTCTCTTTTATTTGAGAAATCATGTAGGAAATATCGCCCATCCATATAAGACCATTTATTGTTATGGAAGCCTCTTCCGAAGTAAACTTTGAAGGAAAATAGATCTGGTTACCACCATTTTGAAGATCCAATAAAGCCATTTCAAAACCAAATCGGATGGCTGGATAATTGATTAAGACAGTATCTAAATAGGCTCTTATTTGGTTAATATGCCTGCACACAAAATCCACCATCTCTTCGAGTTCGTCCACGGCATCGATACTTAACTTATTGATAACCGACACCTCTCCAATACCCTTAATTTTGGGGTTTAAATCATCAAAAACCTCAATAATATAACTATCCTTGTATGTCAATACACCCCTCGAAGTTCCCCCTGGTGTTATAAATTCCGAGACATGTTTTTTGTACGATGCAGTTAAACTCATTCTTAAATATTTATACCAATACCAAACAATAATACAACTAAGATAGTAAGTAATGCCATTCTTTTAAGTTCGATATCAAGAAGTTGAGGCTTAACATTTCTCCAAACACGAACAAAATTGCCTATTTGCAATGGCAACGCTGCTAAAAAAATAAAATTCCAAACTGTGCTAAAATGGATCGTTGTGTAGGCTATAAGAAGTAAAAAAGGAATAAAAAGTAAAAACCAATGATATATTTTACCATTCTTAAACCCAAACTTAACCACAAGGGTTATTTTTCCCGAAGCTTTATCATTCACATGGTCGCGCAAATTATTGAGGTTTAAAACCGCACTACTAAGCAAACCAACGGCAGCAGCGGGAAATATGATAAAAATATCAAACTCTTGCACCATCAAAAAGTAACTTCCACAAACGCCTACAAGACCAAAAAAAAGAAAAACAAAAAAATCGCCAAACCCAATATAACCATATGGATTACGCCCCACGGTATATTTGATGGCTGCAGCAATGGCACCACATCCTATCATAAAAAAGATAAAAGTGGTAATATTAAAAGCATTGCCAAAGGCTAGAGCAATTAAACCAATCCCCGAAATCAACGATAATGCAATAAAAGCAATCACCGCTACCTTCATTGAAAACCTTGATATAGAACCACTCTGCACACTTCTTAAAGGCCCAACTCTGTTACTATTATCTACCCCATTAACCGAGTCGCCATAGTCGTTTGCCAAATTCGAGAGTATCTGCAGAAAAAGTGTTGTCACACACGCTAAAATAAAGATAAACGCATTGAATCGATGATTCTCTAGCGCTAAAAATCCGCCCATAACAATAGATGCCAAAGCCAATGGCAACGTTCTTAATCGAAATGCTTCGATCCATTTACTAATCATAGTCACTTAATATTTTTAGCAAAAATAGAACTTTGAATAGTTAATACACAATTTTTATCCATTCATAATGCCAAAACATTGATATACTGCAAAATTGTCTATCTTTGCCCCCGCAAATTTTGAAATTTTATAACGATGAACGATCAAATTACAATTAAAGACACAACCGCAAACCCAGGCCCTCTTGGTCTGATTGCCTTTGGTTTAACAACCATTTTATTGAATCTTCACAATGCAGGTTTATTTGAAATGAACACCATGATTTTTGCTATGGGCATCTTCGTGGGCGGTTTAGTTCAAATCTTTGTGGGCCTAATGGAGTGGAAAAAGAATAACCTTTTTGGATTAATCGCCTTTACCTCGTATGGGGCTTTTTGGTGGACTTTAGTAGGTCTATTAGTAATGACAAAACTAGGATGGGCCGAAGCATCTTCTAAAACTTCAATGGGATGGTATTTAACCGTTTGGGGTATCTTCTCATTTGCGCTTTTCTTTGTTGCGCGTAGAGCTTCAATGGCATTAACTATTGTTTTTGCTACAGTTGTACTGTTATTTGCACTTTTAGCGGCTGCAAACTTTACCGAATCGCACGCCATTCACACACTTGCTGGATATGTTGGTATCCTTTGCGGTGGTTCGGCACTTTATACTGGTATTGCAGAGTTATACAAAGTTGTTTTTGGAAGAGAGATCTTACCTTTAGGCTAGTATAAAACTTTTAAATAAAACAGAATAGGGATTGATAAAATCCCTATTTTTGTTTCCACTTAATTAGACACAATGTTACTTTCTATAATAGTCCCTGTTTACGATCGCCCTCAAGAGATTAACGAACTCCTTGAAAGTTTAATTCAACCAGATATCAATTTGATAGAAATTATCGTCGTTGAAGATGGTTCAACAACCCTCTGCGATGATATTTGCAACAACTATTTGGACAAATTGAATATTAGGTACTATTTTCAGAACAATACAGGCCCAGGATTAGCGCGTAATAATGGTGCCGATAAAGCAAATGGTGAGTATCTACTATTTCTTGATTCAGACTGCATTGCACCTGTGGACTTTATTTCAAATCTATTAACAGATATAAAAGTTCAAACCCCCGATTGTTGGGGAGGTCCCGATGCTGCACATCCATCTTTTACGACAAAACAAAAGGCTATTAATTACAGTATGACCTCCTTGCTCACTACGGGAGGGATTAGAGGTTCTAAAAAGGCAGCCGACAAATTTTATCCTCGTAGCTTTAACATGGGGGTTAAAAAAGAGGTTTTCAAAAAAATGAATGGATTTGCAGATATCAGATTTGGTGAAGATTTGGATCTGAGTATGCGCATTCTTGAGGCAGGCTTTAAAACCCAGTTATTCGAGACTCATTTCGTTTATCACAAAAGACGTAATACCTTTAAATCATTCTTCAAACAAGTATATAATTCAGGTAAAGCACGTATTTTCCTCAACAATCGCCATAAAGGATCACTAAAATTAGTACACCTCCTTCCTACGCTCTTTTTCCTCTACTCGCTCGTAGGATTTCCATTAGCTATGGTATTTCCAAAGGCCATTTTTATAATACTAATTCCAGCAATGATCTTTTATATCGATGCTTTTTCAAAAACTCACTCAATTAGAGTAGCTGGATATGCTATCATTGCTTCCTACACGCAACTTTGCGGCTATGGAATTGGATTTATTGATGGAGCCATTTCACATCTACTCAAAACTAAAAATCAATATAGGTTTAAGAAGAGTTTTTATAAAGAGTAATCTTTATAAAAACCACAACACAAAACAACAAATATACAACTACTTAACTTAAATATTTACTAAGATAATACCCCGTATGAGATTCCTTTATCTCAACAAGTTTCTCTGGCACACCAGCAAATAAAAGTTGACCCCCTTGATCTCCACCCTCAGGTCCCATATCAATCAACCAATCGGCACACTTAATAACATCTAAATTGTGTTCAATAATAATTAAGGTATGACCACGTTCAACTAGAGCATTAAACGCTTTTAACAACACTTTTACGTCATTAAAATGCAATCCGGTTGTTGGCTCATCAAAAATAAACAGTGTTGAATTATCACTCTCTTTAGCTAAAAATGAGGCTAATTTCACTCGCTGACTTTCACCACCACTTAACGTACTCGACGATTGTCCCATCTTCACATAGCCTAACCCAACGTCAAGTAACGGTTTTAGCTTTGCCGCAATACGCAAATCTTGATTGGTACCCAACTCCTTAAAGAACTCCACCGCCTCAAATATGCTCATCGAAAGCAAATCCGATATCGATTTGCCATGGTACTTAACCTCTAAAACCTCTTCAGTAAAACGGCTTCCATGACAATGCTCGCATTGCAACACCACGTCGGCCATAAACTGCATCTCTACTTTTACAAATCCCTCACCTTCACACTCTTCGCATCGTCCACCTGGTACATTAAATGAGAAAAATCCGGGTTTAAAACCCATCTTTTTAGCGTATGGTAGCTCCGAATAAAGTTTCCGAATCTCATCGTAAACCTTTAAATAGGTTACAGGATTTGAGCGTGTTGACTTACCAATTGGATTTTGATCCACAAATTCTACCTCTTTGATCCGCTTAACATCACCCCGAAGTGTACCATAAACGCCGCCCTTCTCGTCGTAGTTGCCCAACAATTTATTAATGGCGGGATATAATACACTCTTAATTAATGAACTCTTCCCCGATCCACTCACACCTGTTACAACCGTCATTACATTGAGCGGGAACTGAGCGGTTACATTTTTAAGATTGTTCTCACAGGCTCCCACTATTTCTATTTTATGATTCCACGCTCGTCGAGATTTGGGGACTTCAATGGTTTCAATTCCAAGAAGATAATTGGAGGTAACCGTATTTGATTTTGCATTTAAATCTGACATCTTGCCACTAAACACAACCTCTCCCCCAAAAATGCCAGCTGCTGGACCAATATCTAAGAGATAATCGGCCTCGCGAATAATATCTTCATCATGCTCCACAACTACCACCGTATTACCAACATCGCGGAGTTTTTTCAAGACCGATATCAGCCTAATAGTATCACGCGAGTGTAATCCAATACTTGGTTCGTCCAAAACATACAACGCCCCAACTAAACTAGAACCTAAAGAGGTTGCCAAATTGATACGTTGACTCTCACCCCCCGACAGCGAAGAGGATAGACGATTAAGCGTTAAATACCCCAACCCAACATCACTTAAAAAGGTTAAACGCTGCTTTATCTCAATCAGAAGTCTATTTGAAAGTGTTATCTCATAGGCATCTAACTCCAAATTTGTCATCGCCTCCAACAGTCGCTCAAGTGGCAACAGTACCAAATCGGTTATGGAGTATCCACCCACTTTAACCCATGCAGCCTCCTTCTTCAATCGACTTCCTTTACAATCTGGACAGGTGGTTTTACCTCTAAATCTAGAATAAAGTACACGGTATTGAATCTTATATAATTGACTCTCAACCTCTTTAAAAAAGTCTAAAACACCGCCAAAACCCTTTCCTCCTTTCCAAATGAGCTCTTTCTCTCTCTCAGTTAACTCAAAATAGGATGTGTGAACATTGATGTTGTTATGATGTGCACTTTTTATCAGCTGTTGATTCCACTCGCCTAAAATCTCTCCTCGCCAACACGCTATTGCTCCTTCAAAAATAGAAAGTGACTTGTCGGGGATAATTAAATCGTGATCTAACCCCAAAACGGCACCAAATCCTTCGCATTTAGGACAGGCTCCAGCTGGATTATTGAAAGAAAACATATGATCTGATGGCTCCTCAAATAAAATTCCATCGGCCTCAAACTTATTTGAGAAAAGATGCGTTTCAGCAATCTCCTTGTAAACTTTAACCACACAACTCCCCTGCCCTTCATAAAAGGCCGTCTGTATCGAATCGGCAATTCGCGCCAAAAAATCTTCATCATCCTCTACCTGAATACGATCAATCAACAAGAGGTAGTCATCCTCTACTTTTGACGTCACATCATCAATTGAGATAAACTCTCCCCCCTTCTCAACTCTCGAAAACCCTTGCTGTTGAAGTACACCTAGCTGCTCAAGAAAACTTCGTCCACTTTGAATAACAATGGGCGATAAAATTGCTATTCGAGTACCTTGAGGGTAGCTCTTGATAAAATCAACAACATCCGTAACGGTATGCTTTCTAACCTCAGTATTTGATACGGGCGAAATAGTGCGACCCACGCGCGCAAATAACAACTTCAAATAATCATATATCTCTGTGCTCGTTCCTACAGTCGATCGAGGATTTCGCGTATTAACCTTTTGTTCAATTGCTACAGCAGGAGGAATCCCCTTTATAAAATCAACCTCCGGCTTATCTATCTTTCCCAAAAATTGACGCGCATAAGAGCTTAAACTCTCAATATATCGTCGCTGTCCCTCAGCATAAAGTGTATCAAAAGCCAAAGAGGACTTTCCTGAGCCCGAAACACCTGTAATGACAACAAACTGATTTAAAGGAACTTTAACATCAATATTTTTCAAATTATGCACTCTAGCTCCCTTTATTTCAATATACCTCTCTCGCATAAATAGATTCTAATAATTTTTAGCAATGCTATCATTTTTTTTTAACAAATCCTATAATATTTATGTTCAAAGCGTTGCCCAAAAAGAAATAAATATTATTTTTGCTGTTAATAATTGTTAAACACTTTAAACGATACGCGCCTATATAGAACTTCTACTTTTTCTTAGACACTTTCAATTTTTAGTTATGAAAAAGGATAAGTTCATTTCTGATGAATCTTTAATTAAAGATTTTCAGGCGGGCAATGAGGCGTGTTTAGAGACTCTGATCCACAGACACAAGTCTCGAGTTTTCACCTTTATTTTGCGCAAAGTTAAAAACAGAGAACTCGCTGATGATATCTTTCAAGATTCGTTTATCAAAGCTGTATGTTCGCTCAAACAGAACAAGTACGTTGAAGATGGCAAATTTTCAGCGTGGCTTATTCGTATAGCTCATAACATTATTATTGACCATTTCCGAAAAAATAAAGTTAAAAAGGAGTTTCTTCCAAGTAACGATTTTATTATAATGAACGGGACTCAAAATGAGCTTGAATACTCCATTGAGGATCAAATCATTACCCAACAAACACACAAAGAACTTAACAATCTCATGCTTCTTTTACCCGATGTTCAAAAAGAGGTACTACACTTACGACTTTTTTGCGACTTGAGTTTCAAAGAGATAGCCGAAGAGACCAACGTTTCCATTAACACTGCTTTGGGACGTATGCGATATGCTCTTATCAACTTAAAAAAACTTATTGAAGAGAAAAACATTCAATTAGAGATTCCAGCATTACAATAAAATGGAAACGCAGTCGTTATTAGTAGAAAAAAGAGGCCTATGCAACGAAGTTCTACTCATTCAAAAAACAACGCGCTCCTAAAAATTAAAAGAAATTCGAAAAGTATGAATTGTGTAAGTAACGAGGTTATTTCTAACATTTTGAACTTCTCTAAAGCTTACGAAGCTCTTTCGCAGAGTACAATCCAACTTAATGGAGTTGTGTTAAACTAAAAAAAGGAAGCAAATGCTTCCTTTTTTTAGTTTATATCCTTTTCCGTTTAGCTAATAAACTCACCTCTTATCTCCTCAACCTTCTTTAATAGAGCTTTGAAAACCTCAGGCGACATATAAGCTTCTGAATCTGTTTTGATTGTAGTCACTTGTGTTTCGGCGTTTGTTGATGCTTCAACACCACCTCTCTTAATCTCCACGTTATTATAAATTGATCTCAGCTCATCCATCTTAACACGTAGCAGTCCCATCTCCTCCGAATCATTATACTCATCAATCAAACTAATAACGGTCTCTAATGATAATTTCTGGTAAATAATACGCTCAATTAATTTCTTATTATCCATAGACTCATTGGTGAGTTTGGTTGCTAAGTATAAACCCTCAACCCAACCTCCAACTAAAACCATAACAGCAATCGTTGGACGGTTGTTTTCCGATAGATAAGCATTTGAGTTTAGAAATGTTTCAGAAATAATCTCTAAAACCATCTCTCTATTGTTCATATTATCTTGTAATTTCTCAATCGACTTCTCATCAATAGCCCCAAGAATCCCTAAACCATCGGCCAATTTACGGGCGTTACCCATGTATCTAATCGAAGTTTGATTCTGATCAAATAAACTGGTATAGCTTAAGTCAGCACTATAAACACCCAGATTTAAGGCCATCTTATAGTTACTATTATACTTGGTGATATTCTCAACTGGATTTAACAAATCTTCGTTATAAACAGATCCTGATTTCTTTATCAACATTGCTGTTTCAAGAGGACTTGGAAGCGAATAAAAGATGTGCTTCGACTTATTAAAATCATTTACCAAATCTTCGTCAACCTTTACACTCTCATTTTGACTCTCGTCACCTTTGTTTGCGGGTTTTGAATTACAAGATGATAATATCGAAAAAAGAGAAATAATGAGCGACAATCCTAAATAAGAAACACTTTTGCTTTTCATATCTTCATACTGGTTTTGATTTATTTTATAAAAATAATCAAAATTATGTGACTCACTAAATTAACTCTGTAAAAAATGAATTTTGTGTGATTCTTTTTTTTGATATCCTTCTATAAACTAACTGATAATCTTTTTAATAAATAAGGTGAATATTTAAATCCTTGTCACTTGGATGAGGGATTTTATAAAACAATGATCTACACTTGTTTTATGCTCATTTTATTATGATAAAGATTAATGATAATCTCGCTCTCCAAAAATCATAGATCCAACGCGAATAAGATTGCCTCCATACTTAATAGCAATCTTATAATCTCCCGACATTCCAATGGAGAGCTTAGTTATTAACTCTTCACCCAAAGTGGCTTTACATAAATCAAGGAGCTGCTTTATGTGTAAAAACTCACGCTCAACAACCGCTACATCATCGGTATTTGAAGCCATACCCATTAATCCAACCACTCTCACATGTGTAAATCGTGCCAGAAGATCACTGTGAATTAATTGGTGAAGCTCTTCGTCCGAAAGCCCAAATTTACTCTCCTCCTGTGCAATATGAATTTGCAAAAGTACATCTACTACTCTATTGATCTTGAGGGCTTGTTTATTAATTTCCTCCAGCAAGCGCACAGAATCAACCCCATGTATTAGCGTAACAAATGGCACAAGCTGTTTTACTTTATTGGTTTGTAGATGACCGATAAAATGCCACTCAATATCTTTTGGTAAAGATTCGTACTTTGCCAAAAGTTCTTGAACTTTGTTCTCTCCAAAAATTCGTTGTCCAATGCTATAAGCTTCCAAAACAGCCTCATTTGGGTGTGTTTTTGACGTCGCAACCACATCAACCCCACTAGGCAATTCGGAAAGTAACAACTTTAATCTATCTGCTATACCCATAATAAAAAAGTGCTCCATTTACGAAGCACTTTAGATTTTTATTGTAAACTGTGAATGACTAATCCAGAGCGCAACTTTGGTTCAAACCAAGTTGTCTTAGGTGGCATGATATTGCCTGTATCTGCAATGTTTATAAGCTGTGACATTGACACTGGATAGAGTGCAAATGCAACAGCCATCTCTTTGCTATCAACACGCTTAGATAACTCGCCTAACCCTCTAATACCTCCAACAAAATCAATACGTTTATCGGTTCTTAAATCTTTAATTCCTAAAATCTCGTCCAAGATATATTTTGATAAAATAGTCACATCCAATGCTCCAATAGGATCATTATCATCAAAACGACCAGCTTTTGGCGTTAAAGAGTACCATTTTCCATCTAAATACATAGTAAAATGGTGCAAGCTGTTAGGTTTAACAATCTCCGCCCCTTTTGCTTCTACCACAAAATCATTTGTTAATAATTTCAGGAATATCTCCTTAGAGTGGCCATTTAAATCTTTAACAACTCTATTGTAATCAATGATATTCAATTGGTTATCAGGAAAATGAACCGCTAAAAAGAAGTTATACTCTTCATCACCCGTATGATTTGGATTAGCTTTGCGCTTCTCTGCACCCACTAATGCAGCAGCAGCAGTTCTATGATGTCCATCAGCAACATAGGTATAAGGAACCTTTGTTTTAAACAAGTTCTCAATCTCTGTAACTGTTTTCCTGTCATTAATAACCCAAAAATGGTGTCCAAATCCATCTTCCGACACAAAATCGTAATCAGGTCTTTGAACTTTCACAATATTAAAAACGATATCATCGATCTCTTTAACTGCAGGATAAGCAAAAAATACGGGCTCCACATTCGCGTTATTAATACGCACGTGAATCATTCTATCTTCCTCTTTATCTGGACGAGTTAATTCGTGTTTTTTGATGATGCCATTTAAATAATCATCAACAGCTGCCGCACCAACAAGACCATACTGCGTACGACCATTCATGGTTTGAGCGTAGATATAGAAATTGTTCTCTTTATCGGCAACTAACCACCCTTTTTCCTGAAACTTTTTAAAGTTCTCAACCGACTTTGAATAAACCTCTTCGGAATGAACATCAACGCCAGCAGGGCAGTCAATCTCCGAACGAGTTATATTCAATAATGAATGCTCTAGACCTTTTGATAAAACTTTTGCCTCTTCGGCATTCATCACATCATAAGGCAAACAAGATAGATCGACCGCAATATTTTGTGGAGGACGGAGTCCTTTAAACGGTTTTACAATTGCCATACTATTTTTTATTTACTCTAAAAGTTTCGTCACCTTTAGTAAAGAAATTTACTATTTGATTTGCTGCAGCTACACCTGCATTTACATTTGCCTCATCCGTTTGAGCACCCATTTTCTTTGGTGTAAAGAAATATCTACCTGCAAATTTTTCTGCGTATACAGCTGCATTATCAGGCATAATATCTGAAAGATATGAGAAATCTTTTCTCTCTTCCATCAATTGCACTAATTCAGCCTCATCAATTACCTCTTTACGAGCTGTATTTACTAAAACACCTCCTTTAGGCATCTTATTCAACAATGCGTAATTAATAGATTTTTTAGTCTTCTCGGTTGCAGGAATATGTAACGACACAAAGTGACATGTTAAATATAACTCCTCAACAGTTTTTAGAGGAGTTACACCGTCAGCCTTTACTTTATCGTCGGCAACAAATGGATCAAAAGCATAAACTTCCATGCCAAATCCTTTTGCAATTTTAGCCACATACTGACCAACATTACCATACGCATGAATACCAATCTTCTTACCACGTAATTCGCTTCCAGAAGCTCCGCTATACCCTTTACGAGCATTTAAGATCATCATTCCAAAAACCAATTCAGCAACAGCATTTGCATTCTGACCTGGTGTATTCATAGCAACAACACCATTTGCAGTACATGCCTCTAAATCTAAGTTATCGTATCCGGCACCCGCTCTTACAACAATCTTCAACTCCGAACCAGCTTCAATAACATCTTTCGACATGATGTCTGAACGTACAATAACAGCATTAGCACTCTTTACGGCGTCAATTAACTCCGATTTTTGAGTGTATTTCTCTAATAAAGAGAGTTTAAATCCAGCAGCTTCAACAATAGCTCTGATTTTATCAACAGCCTCTTTTGCAAATGGCTTATCGGTTGCGATTAATACATTTTTCATAATTAGATCTCTATTAAAAAACAATCCGACTCAGGAGATGAGTCGGACTGAAAAGTTGTATATTATATTAATGTTTTTTGGCAAAAGTTTTCATTGCATCTATCAGTGCAACAACACTCTCTTTTGGTAAGGCATTATAAGTAGATGCTCTAAAACCTCCCACAGAACGGTGACCTGTAATACCGATTAGTCCTTGAGAAACGGCAAACTTATCAAACTCCTTCTCTAACTCTTTATACTCATCCTTCATCACGAAGCAGATATTCATTAATGAACGATCTTCAACCGCTGCTGTTCCTTTAAACAGTTTGTTTGAGTCAATCTCATCATAAAGTAGTGCAGCTTTCTCTTGGTTAATTTTAGCCATAGCCTCTAAACCACCCTTTTCTTTTAACCACTTTAAGGTTTGTAATGCAGCATACACAGGCACAACCGGAGGTGTATTAAACATACTCTCACCTTTAATGTGAGTTGTATAATTTAACATAGTTGGGATTGGACGATCAACTTTTCCTAACGCATCAACTTTAACAATTGCAAATGTTAAACCTGCAGGAGCTAAATTCTTTTGAGCACCACCATAAATAATAGAGTATTTAGAGATATCCACTGGACGTGAGAAAATGTCTGATGACATATCGGCAACCATTGGAATTGCAACATCTAAATCTTTATGTAATTGTGTTCCATAAATAGTGTTGTTACTTGTAACGTGTAAATACTCAGCATCTGAAGGAACAACAAAATCTTTAGGGATATATGAGAAGTTCTTATCTTTTGATGATGCAACCTCAACTGCCTCACCAAAAAGCTTAGCCTCTTTATGAGCTTTAGTTGCCCACTCGCCAGTTACTAAGTAAGCAGACTTCTTATTCATGATATTGAAAGGTACCATTGAAAATTGAAGACTTGCGCCACCTCCAAGAAATACCACTTCATATCCTTCAGGAACATTTAATAGCGACTTAAATAACGATCTCGTCTCATCCATTACAGCAATAAACTCCTTACTACGGTGCGACACTTCCATAAGGGATAAACCTGTGCCAGCAAAATCTAAAATTGCTTCGGCCGTGCTTTTAATAGTTGCCTGTGGCAATATCGACGGACCAGCGTAAAAATTGTGCATTTTCATTTTTTCTGTATTTAGTAATGAAATCGTTAATAAATCAAAGAATATTTAAAAAATCTGGTGCAAAAATAGCAATTTTTACCTACCATTATTATTTATCTAAACAATTTTTATGATAGATTTTGGATGTTGTACAACACCCTAATTTTCAATTGTTATACCTATAAGTCGATCACCCTTTAACAGCGGAATCAAATTTGTTTGATCGAGCGTGTGGCAAAAATCAAACACATCATCCAATCCTTTTGAGGCCAAACGACCTTTTTGAGCAACCTTTTGACTATAGTTGATTAAATCATCTTTTGCAACACGCCATAAATCGAGCGCTGCATTAGCCGAATCGCATATTGTAAAAAAATTACCACTTTCAATCAACTGTTCAGAAACCGCACCAGCAAACACCGCGTCTTCGAGACTAAATCTATTTTTCCACCCCGAACAAAAGATTGTCACATCCCTATTTTGAGCTACTAACCAACGACTTAAAGCCGTTAAATTCAAATATGAACCTACCACGATCTGCGAGCAACCACGAGCTAATTCTATAGCTTTTGTTCCATTAGTGGTAGAATAGACGATTGAGCGCCCCTCTACCCTCTCTTTCGTAAAATTATAGGGGGAATTCCCAAAATCGGCAAAATCTAATACATAACCATCTCTCTCGGCGGCTACTAAATAACCCTTATCTTTATACTCCTTCGCTACATCAATCTCCTTTACGGGTATTATCTCCTTTACTCCATTCATGAATGCCGCTGAAATGGCCGAAGTTGCTCGTAATATATCTACGATAACAACAATAGCATCGGGTTTATGATGTAAAGGATAAATAGCTGGTGTAAAGCAAACTTCAATAGCTTTTTTATCCATGTTATTTAAGAAAAGGCATTTTAACTACCTCAGCAGCAACACTCTTATTTCTGATCTTAATAAAAATCTCAGAACCAATTTTCGAAAATTCTGGTTTAACATACCCCATTCCCACACCTTGTTGAAGTACCGGCGACATGGTTCCTGATGTTACAACACCTATAACGTTTCCGTTTGCATCCACAACTTCGTAATCATGACGAGGAATAGCTCTCTCCTTCATCTTAAAGCCAACCAATTTACGAGTGACTCCTTCTGTTTTCTGTTTCAAAAGAAGATCTTTATCCACAAAATTCTTGCTATCTGTAAATTTAGTAATCCATCCCAAACTTGCTTCAATTGGTGAAGTTGTATCGTTTATGTCGTTTCCATACAAACAATAGCCCATCTCAAGACGCAAGGTATCTCTGGCTCCAAGTCCGATAGGCTTTAAACCAAACGCATCACCTGCCTTAAGGAGAGCATCCCACGCTTGCTTTACATCTTTATTATAAAAATAGAGTTCAAATCCACCTGCACCAGTATAGCCCGTGTTTGAGATAATAACATCTGAAATACCAGCAAAATCGCCAGTTGTGAAGGTATAATATGGTATTTTAGACAAATCAACCGACGTTAATGTTTGCAGAAGAGCCACCGCTTTAGGACCTTGAATGGCCAATTGGGAGGTAGCATCACTTGCATTTTCTAGAATAGCACCCATACTATTTTGAGAGTTACACCACTCCCAATCTTTATCAATATTACCCGCATTAACAACCAGTAAATACTTCTCATCTGCATATTTATAGACAAGTAGGTCATCAACGATGCCACCTTTACCATTTGGAAAACAAGAGTATTGAATTTTACCGATTTCTAATACAGAAGCATCATTGGAAGTAACTTTTTGAACAAAATCTAAGGCTTTTGGTCCTTTCACCCAAAACTCACCCATGTGCGAAACATCAAAAACACCAACTTCATTTCGTACACACAGATGTTCCGACGTGATACCACTGTACTCCAGAGGCATTTCAAAACCTGCAAATGGCACCATCTTAGCGCCTAAAGCAATATGACTTTGATTCAAGACTGTCTTTTTCATGCTATCTATTTTTTGCAAAGGAACAAAATTAAAAATCTCATAAAAAGGACTAATTAAAATAATTATCATTTTTGACCATATACTTATCAACAAAGAGTCAGAAATTCAAAAAAAAATCTATTTTTGTAGTACTAAACTATAAAACTAAAACCTTGTGAAAACCGACTATCAAATTATCGATCTTTCTTATTTAAATGAAATTTCAGATAATAACAGTGAGATCAAAAGAGCTCTTATTGATATTTTCCTCTCTCAAATACCTGAGTTTGAATCTGATTTCCAACGTGCTTTTGCCGAAAAAAATTGGAAATTTCTAGCTCAGGTGGCGCATAAAGCAAAATCATCTGTTTTGTCCATGGGAATGAACAACTTAGGCTCTGTGGATTTGAAAAACTTGGAATTGCTCTCAAATAAGTTTTATATTAACATATTAGAGTCCAATCCTCACCTAACGGATAAAGAGAAATTAGATCTCGAAAACCTAAAAGCAACCCTTAATAGCTACCCTACGGATCGGATAAAATGGATTGAAGAGAACATTTCTGAAAATAATATCGAAAATTTAATAAAAAAGTTTGTAGAAATTTGTAATAAAGCATCTTTGGAGTTAAATTGCGAGCTAAACGAATTACAGTACTAATTATTGTTAATAATATACTATATGATTACAAATCTTAATAAAAATGGTTTTATTGTTGGAAAGATTGAATCCGATAGACTTAATGCGGCAATTGCACCAAAAATAAAAGAAGATCTTACTGAAATTTTCAAGACTAAAGGATCTAAAGTTATTTTAAACCTTGACTCTATTAAATTTATAGATAGTACAGGAATTGGCACTCTCATTTCGGCTCTAAAAGCTGCTAGACAGAGCGATGGTATTTTCGTGCTTTCAAACGTTCAACCAGAAGTAATGAGTCTAATTACATTAATGAAATTAGATAAGATTTTTGATATTTTCCCTTCAGAAGAGTTAGTAAAATAGAATAGAAGCATACAAAAAAAGGGGTTGTAATTTTTACAACCCCTTTTTTTGTGTTTTAATCTACATATCAAAGTTTATGAGAAACTGAAAACTCGATAATTGATAACTAGTCCTTTACCTTTTTCATCAATAAACCATTACCTCAAATAATCATCAAAATACTCAGTAATTTTATCCATTAAATGAACCCTATCAGCACCAATAACATTGTGTTCGTGATTTGGATAGATGAAATAGTCGATAGGAACGTGCTCCTCAATGGCCTTATTTATAAAATCAATAGATTGTTTCCATAATACTACGGGATCTTTTGATCCATGAATAACCATCAACTTTCCTTCAATCGACGAAACACCCTTTAATAGATTCGCACGCTCATACCCCTCCTCATTATTCTGAGGGGTGCTCATGTATCGCTCACCATACATAATCTCATACATTCGCCAGTCGATCACAGGCCCTCCAGCAACACCCACCTTAAAGCGATCGGAATAGTTCTCCATCAAAGAAATCGACATAAAACCGCCAAAACTCCATCCAAAAACCCCAATCCAACTCTTATCAACATATGGCAATCTACATAGATAGTCAACACCTTTCATTTGATCTAACATCTCGTTTTGACCCAAGTTTAAATATGTTGCTTGTTCAAACTCTTTTCCTCTATGAGAGGTACCTCTATTATCCAACGTAAAAACAACATATCCCTTTTGAGCCATATATAAATCCCACATCGAGGCGCCGTTGAGCCACTTATTAGTAACCAACTGTGAGTGAGGGCCACCATAAACATAGACGATAACAGGATATTTCTTTTTAGCATCAAAACCGGGAGGCGTTATCAGACGTGCAAACAAAATTGTTGAATCATCATCGGCCTTTAACTTAACAACCTCGATTTTAGGCATACGCTCCTTTTTTAAAGGGTTAAAAGCGGAGGAGATAACTCGAGAATTTGAATTAGCAAAATTATATAACTCAATAGCCCCTGGTAACTCAGGATTTGAATATCTATCTAATAACAACGATCCGTTACTACTTAATGTAGCAGTGTGATAACCCTCAATGGCTGAAATAGCAACCATAGTACCCTTATTTACATCCAACTTATAGACATGATTCTCTAAAGGATTCTCTTTATTCGCTTCATAGATTAAATTTTTACCATCTGAAGTAAAACCATGAATAGCCGAGACTTCCCATTTTCCTTTGGTTAATTGACGCAAAACATCACCCGTTGTATTATATTTATAGAGATGATTGTATCCATCTCTTCGACTCATCCAGATAAATTCTTTTGAATTTTTAGGATTAAAAACAACACCATTTTCTGGTTCGATATATTTAGACTCATTCTCCGAAAAAACAATATTTCCAGAACCCATCTCATCAATATCGTATCTAACCATATCCAAATTTTGCTGAGTACGATCAACCTCTGCAATGTAAATCGATGACTCATCTGGCGACCATGTAATATTAGTATAATAACGATCTCTTCCCTCCCCGTCATTAATATACTTTATCTTACCATTTGTAACATCCAAAACCCCCACACAAACAAGCTGATTAGGAGTGCCAACCATTGGATAATTAAGGTAAGAAACTGCTGGAATTGGTTGACTATAATCAACAATTGGATACTTGGCAATAGAAGACTCATTTATTCGATAAAAAGCAAGATACTTGCCCGAAGGAGACCAAAATGTACCCTTTGAAATTCCAAATTCGTTTCGTGATGCAACTTTCCCATATAAAACATCACTACTCAAACTATCACCTAGAACATACTTTTTATCATTTCCAGCACTGATTACTAAGGCAGATCCACTATCATAAGCAATTAATGAGCCCTTTGGTGCTATATCATACTTTGAATCGTTCTCAATAGGAATAAAATATTTTACAGATTTATCGGCAATATCAAAACAAAAAATCGACCTGTGGCTTAAAAAAAAGATATCCTTTGAATTTCCCCATTCAAAATCTGGTAGCTTGGATAATTGGTTAAATGAAAGCGATTGTAATCCGCTGTTCAAATCATCCAAATTAAAGAGCACCTTTCCAACAACATGAGTCACATTATCAAATAAGCGTACAGATGTATCGTCGATAAGAAAGAGACTTTTCCCATCTCTCGAAAATTTAAACTTTGATAATTGAGGTTGAAATTTCTTATAACTCTTTCCACCAGGAACCACATCATCAATAACAAAATTACGTTGCGCCGAGCCAATAAAAACAGCAACAAAGAGAAAAAATAGTAATATAAAATGACGCATATAACAAACAAATATTTGGATTTACATTCCAAAAATAATTCAATTTATCAGGTATAAAGCTCTTATCCTTTAAAATTTCAGAAAAATCGCATTATTAGATCAATTTAAAAGAGAATATCCTTTTGATAATTGATAAAATATCTTAATTTTGGCAATGCAGTTGATTGCTAGCAATATAATTTTTTTAGATTTACCACTATGAAAAAGAGCTTTATATTACTTATATTCCTTTCGTTGAGTTTCTCATTTTATTCTGAAAATAATAATGGGACGACACTTGGAAATGGTTGTAATCAATATATAAAATCCCCATTCATAAAAAACAGTAATCCGATGAAAGCATTTTTATCGGGTGATGAGATTGCCGAGTTTCATGCTACCTTTTTTAAAGGCACAATGTATCGCATAGTTGCTTGTAGTGGCGATAATAGTAGCGTTCCTTTTTCAATTATTGACAAATCAGGAAAAGTACTCTTCTCAAACGATCAGTATTCAATGAAACCATATTGGGATTTTGTCATGGAAGGTGATCTTGATTGTATCATAGAGGCTCGTTTAAGCGACTCAAGCAAGACTTCAGGTGTTGTTTCGGTTCAAATTGCGTTTAAAAGCATCAGTGAAGAGATTAATAGCGACTCAGTTTCAGATAAAAGTCTAACAAATTAGTTATACTCGAACCATACTCCTAACATAACCACCGATGAGTGAGGGTATTTTAAAAGCTTTGATGCAACTATTTGCATTAGTTTCATTCCCTTCAAACGATTCCCAATCACGTAGGTCGATTGTACATTCATTTTTAGATCAACAGCTTAACAGCCAACAAGTACAAGACTATATCCATCTTTTTGATCAAAAGATTGAGGAGATTGAGTCTAAAATGAATGAAAAAGACAAAGATCCCCAAAAAAGAGTTGCGTCTAATTCGGTTCGTGTTTTGCGAATTGCAAGCGAAGTAAACGAGCAACTCACTAATTATCAAAAAGTAATAGTTCTCATTCAGCTTATTGAATTCATCAAATCTGGAGAAAAGATAATTGGTATAGAGCTCGAATTTCTCTCAAGTGTTGCACAATCCTTCAATATAAGCTTTGAAGATTACACACAGTTAAGTACTTTCATTTTAAACAAATTTGATGAAGTACCCAAAGATTCAAAAATACTATCATTAGTACGAACCCCATCGGAGGGTGAAAATATATCGCGCGAAGGGAAGTTGTTTTGGGATAATCTAACCAATGATATAAAACTCTTATCTCTAAACAATTACGAGGTTCTACTTTTAAGAGTTCCAACTGATTCTGAATTTGTTATCAACGGACAACCGATTAATCCTGCCAGAGTTCATATTCTAACCCCAGGATCCTCAATAAGAGATAAAAAGATTAAACCCATCTATTATAACGATATTGTATCAAAGTTTTCGGTTGACCAGGGAAAAACACCTATCTATTTCGATGTAAAAAACATATCGTTCAAATTTAAAAACAATGCTATTGGAATCCATCCAATGAGCATCTCTACTAAATCAGGAAAACTTGTTGGAATACTAGGATCAAGCGGATCAGGAAAGAGTACTCTCGTTAATATATTGAGTGGCATTTATCAACCAAGTGAAGGAAATGTTTATTTAAACGGTATTGATATTCACGAAGATGCCGATCAAATAAAGGGTCTCATTGGTTTTGTTAGTCAAGACGATTTACTCATGGAAGATCTAACCGTCTTCCAAAACCTCTACTTTAATGCGCGCCTCTGTTTTGCTGATCATGCTGAAACAGAGATCATTGAACATGTAAATATCATGCTAAAATCTCTTGGTCTCTATGATATTAGAGAGATGAAAGTTGGAGACCCTCTTAACAAGAAAATCAGTGGAGGCCAACGAAAGAGATTGAATATTGCATTAGAATTAATTCGCGAACCTGCTGTCCTATTTCTTGATGAGCCCACATCAGGACTCTCCTCCAGAGATTCTGAAAACATAATGGACTTACTTAAAGAGCTCACTTTAAGAGGTAAATTAATATTTGTGGTAATTCATCAACCGTCATCCGACATCTTTAAAATGCTCAGCCAATTAGTGGTTTTAGATGAAGGCGGAAGGCTCATATATAATGGCGATCCCGTTGAAGCTATTAGTTATTTCAAACATTGCACACATCATGCAAATCCCGATGAGAATGAGTGCACCGTTTGTGGCAACGTGAACTCCGAACAAATACTTAATATTATCTACTCTCAGGTACTAGATGAGTACGGAAATTCTACAAACACGCGTAAAACATCAAGTGAAGAGTGGTATCAAACCTTTATTAGCTCCGACAAAAATAGTCAGAACGCTAATTTACATAAAACAGAGCTGCCTCTAATAAGTTTTAAAACCCCCACTCGACGCGAACAATTCACCATATTTTCACTACGAGATATTCTCTCAAAATATGCCAACAAGCAATATCTAATTATTAACCTGCTTGAGGTGCCAGCATTGGCGCTTTTGCTTGCATCCATAATTAGATATTTCAATATTAACTCTCCCGATGGAAGAGGCTATGTATTCGCCGATAACCCAAATGTTACTGTGTATATCATTATATCAGTAATTATATCACTATTCGTGGGCATGTCCTTGAGTGCCGAAGAGATTATAAACGACAGAAAGATATTAAATCGAGAAAAATTCCTGAACCTCAGCTGGTTAAGTTATCTTTTTTCAAAAAGCAGTATATTGATAGGGATATCCGCTATACAAAGTCTGCTCTACGTACTCATTGGCAACACCATTATTGATCTTAAGGGGATGTATTTCAGCTATTGGCTTATTCTCTTTAGCTCTGCTGTATTTGCAAACTTATTGGGTCTAAATATCTCTGCTACCTTAAAAAAAGCTGTGAATATTTATATTCTAATCCCATTTTTACTGATACCGCAACTCATTTTAAGTGGGGTATTTATAAGTTACGACCGACTAAATCCAACAATTTCAAAACCTAGCGGAATACCTTGGTATGGCGAGTTAATTACAGCCAGATGGGCTTTTGAAGCTTTAGCAGTAAATCAGTTTGTAAATAATAAATATGAAACCGAGTTTTACAAAAATCACAAACTTCGTTCTCAAGCAAAATTCCAAATTGATTATAAAATCCCTTCACTCAAAAATAAAGTTGCCTCGTGCAACAAACTCTACGAACAGAAGAAGACAAAAAGCGATAAATATATCGACGGATGCGAACTCCTTTTGAATGAGATGAGATACGACACCTATTTATCTACTAAAGTGAGTAATAGCACGATTGGCAAATTGGAAAAGAACATTGTTGATGGCTCTGTATTATCAAATATTAGTAAAGCATTGGCTAGTGCAAAGACCTATCATTCGGACATTTACAACAAACAAGATAGAATTATTGATAAAATAGTTGCTTTAAATGAGAAGAGCGAGGCTTCAAAAAAGAGATTTAGAGAGTTAAAGCTGAATTATCACAATGAAGATTTAGAGCGTTTTGTTAGAAACACAAACAACTTCTTCACCAATAAAATTGTGGAGTATGATGGACAACTAATTCAAAAAGTTGATCCAATTTTTAATGATCCAGACGGGGCTCTTTTTAATGCCCATTTTTTAGCACCTCAAAAAAGCATCTTCGTTGCCAATATACCAACATTTTGGTTCAACTTCGTGATCATTTGGTTAATGAATACCTTCCTTTTTGTAGCCCTTTATAAACAGTGGTTATATAAAATTACTACTTTTAGCGATCGATTGAAACAAAAAATGAAGAGAGGATAAACCTAAATCTACCCTCTCTTCAAAAAATATTATCGTATTATTACTCTTCTAACTCAATCATTTTGAAGTTTAAACTAATAATAGATTGATAATCTTCCCCAGCCTCAAACATATCCTCATCATCCTCTTCATAATACCAATTAATCTCAACTGGATTTCCTTTTTTATTGATAAGTTCAAGCTTTTTAAAGATATCCAAAATACATTTAGATGAACTTGTATTAAAATATTCAAGTTGAATATTCACAACAGTATTTGCACACGGTGCAGCACCATACTTCTCTAGCCAATCAATTAGTGGTTTGTAAAACTCAACTGAATTCTCGGGTATTGATCTACCCTTTACTTCAATGATACCAGTAGTTCCATCCAATCTTACTGAAGGAGTTTTTGGAGTTCCATCTCGAACGATTATTTCCATTGCAAATATTCTATTTAATAATTACTTCTAACGAAAAAAAACTATAATCCTGACTCACTTTATACATTACGCAATCCAATTTACTTCCAGATTTGCGTAAAATATCAAGCATCCCTAAACCTGCACCACCCTTCTTAGTATGACCTTCAAAAACTAAAACCTCAAGATAGAGCGCTTTTATCTCTTCATCGGAAAGGGCATTCAACTGATTTATTCGTCCTCTAATTAACTCAACTTTCTCTTGTTGCAAGTAGTTGCCTGTTGTAATCTTGAAATTCTCTTTCTCTTTTGAAAGAATGATAACACCAAAATTTTTAATCCCCGCAACCGACTCGCCTGTTGGTGCATCGTCAACGTGATGATATAAATTTTGAAGACACTCCACAAAAACATTAAAGATCTTCTTCCGCACTAAATTGCGCAAACTCTCTAGATGAAGGCTAGCTTCCATCGATTCCAAAATAGCATCGATAACAGGGGTTGTAATAGGTCCGTAATGGTTTATTATTGCCTTGTTATCAATCTTACTTTTATACCATTCTTGAATATCAAATCTCATCTACGACCTTTTCAACTATGCAAAGATAAAAAAATAGAGTCATCTATGAAGTAAATGTACAAAAAAAGGAGACACTAAATCCCACCTCCATCAGAAAAATTTACATCTTTGGGTTTAAACTGTACTAATTTTGAATTTGGCGGCACATCACTCGTAACCCACACATTACCACCTATTACCGAATTGGCACCAACCACAATTCTACCCAAAATAGTTGCCTGAGCATAAATTGTTACATTGTCCTCCACAATTGGATGGCGAGCAATGCCCTTTATTGGATTTCCATCACTATCGAGCGGAAAACTTTTTGCACCTAACGTTACACCTTGAAAAAGCTTAACATTATTACCAATGATTGAGGTTGCTCCAATCACAACCCCCGTTCCATGATCTATTGTAAAATACTCCCCAATAGTAGCATTTGGATGTATATCTATACCCGTTTCGGAATGCGCCATCTCTGAGATAATGCGAGGAATTAAAGGAACTCCAAGTTGAAGCAGCGCATTAGCTATTCGATAATTGGTAATTGCACGAATGGCAGGATAACAAAAGATTACCTCCCCACTGCTGGTTGCTGCTGGGTCGCCAATAAAAGCAACCTCCACATCGGTGGCTAATTTTCTACGAATTTCAGGCAGATGCGCAATAAATGCCGATGCAATATCATACGATTGCTCACGATAATGTTGAATTGTCTTATCATCTTCGGCCATGCAAGAAAAACATAGCCCAGCAAATATTTGGTGCGTTAGCTTTTCATAAACCCTCTCGGTATTAACGCCTACATAAAAATGCATGCTCTCCGATCTGACAGGTGAATTACCAAAGTAACCTGGGAAAAGTATTTCTCTTAAAAGATCAACAATCTCCTTCAATTCGGCGCTATTAGGCATCGGACGGTCTTGAAAATGTTCATGACAAACAGACCGACAAGAGGACTCTTGAGAGAGAATAGCTATTGCATTTTTAACGCGTTCGGAATAATTCTTTTTACTTTTCATCTTTATCAACACGATTATAACTCAAATCTCTCCATTTCATATACCCTAAAATAGCTACAATGGTATAAATAACAAATAAAAATGAGTAAAAATATAACTCTTTATATAGTGTAATGCCGACACTTAATGCATCTACAATAATCCAAACAATCCAATTCTCTAAATGTTTTCGAGAAAGCATCCATGTTCCAACAATACTTGCAGCTGTACAAAAACCATCAAGATATGGAAGTTGAGAAGAACCAAGTCCTAAAAGTGCGGGGGCATAAATTAATAGTAACAAAAGAGCTCCATACAATAATAAGAACACTGCAATCAACTGCTTCCATTCACTCGTTGATACTCTTTTAATATGCAAATACTTTTTGGTATGATCACGGCTGACTCCAAATTTCCAGATGTACCATCCATATACAGAGATGATTAGGTAATAGATCTGTAAAAATGCCTCGGAATATAGATTTGCCAAGAAGAATGAAAGAAATGTAAATCCAGAACTTAAAAACCCCCAAATCCACAACTCAATCTTCTCATTAACAGAATAATAGAGATAAATCAAACCTGTTAGAACCCCCAAAATCTCTATAATAAGATCTCTATATCCCCAAAAAAAGTCAAACATCTACATATAATATTAAATATAAACAAAAGAGGGGCATAAACCCCTCTTATATTATTCCCACTCTATTGTTGCAGGAGGTTTTGAGCTTATATCATAAACAACTCTATTCACACCCTTAACTTTATTGATTATTTCGTTACTGATTTTAGCAAGAAACTCATACGGCAAATGCACCCAGTCGGCAGTCATACCATCAGTAGAAGCTACGGCGCGCAATGCAACCACTTTTTCATACGTACGCTCATCTCCCATAACTCCAACAGACTGTACTGGTAATAAAATAGCACCAGCTTGCCAAACAGAATTATATAAACCACTCTCTTTAAGACCACTAATAAATATGCTATCAACTTCTTGAAGAATATCTACTTTTTCTTGCGTAATATCTCCCAAAATACGAATTGCTAGACCAGGACCAGGGAAAGGATGACGATTTAAAATATTTTCTGGCACTTTTAACTCTCTTCCTACACGACGAACCTCATCTTTAAAGAGCAAATTTAAAGGCTCAACTACCTTTAGATTCATCTTTTCAGGTAATCCACCAACATTATGATGAGATTTTATAGTAGCCGATGGACCTCCATTAACCGACACCGACTCAATCACGTCAGGATAGATGGTTCCTTGTGCTAACCACTTAACATCCTTTATTTTATGCGCTTCTGCATCAAATACATCGATAAAAGCACTACCAATAATTTTACGTTTTGTTTCAGGATCCGAAACACCGGCTAATTTGGAAAGAAAAATATCCTTTGCATCAACACCAACAACGTTCAAACCCATTGTTTTATAAGAATCAAGTACTAATTGATACTCATTTTTACGCAACAAGCCGTTATCAACAAAAATACATGTCAGATTATCACCAATAGCACGATGTAAAAGCTCTGCAGCAACAGAACTATCCACACCACCCGAAAGACCTAGAACGACTTTATCATTCCCCACTTTTGCACGCAAGTCGCTGATTGTACTCTCCACAAAAGAGGCAGGAGTCCAATCTTGCTTACATCCACAGACATCAACTAAGAAATTTTTCAATATTGTAGTTCCATCTGTTGAGTGATAAACCTCAGGGTGAAACTGAATTCCAAAAGTAGTTTCGCCCTCAACTTTATAGGCAGCTATAGCAACATCTTTAGTACTTGCAATTACTTTATAGTTAGATGGAAGTTTTGCAATGGTATCACCATGTGACATCCAAACTTGTGAATTGTGACCAACCCCTTTTAAAAGGACATGGGTTTCATCAAATGTAGATAAATTTGCTCTACCGTACTCACGAGTTGCAGATGGAAGCACTTCGCCACCAAAGTTATGAGCTAAATACTGAGCTCCATAACAAACTCCTAATAGAGGTAATTTCCCTTTAATTTCAGATAACTCAGGAGAAGGAGCGTTCTTGTCGCGTACACTCGATGGACTTCCAGAAAGAATGACTCCCTTAAACGTTGAATCGAGTTTTGGAATTTTATTAAACGGATGTATTTCGCAATAAACGTTAATCTCACGCACTCTTCTTGCAATCAACTGTGTGTATTGAGAACCAAAATCTAAAATAAGAATCTTCTCCTGCATATCTGGCAATTTAATATAAAAAATTAAGCCACAAAGATAGGATTTTTAGGAGATATCTTCTATTAAAATAGAAATTTCAGGTGTGTTATTTATAAAAAAGGTACGCCCCTCTTTTGCTTCATAAGTATTTGAAAAGCCTTGGGTAGCCTCAACTACAAGTGGCTCAACACTCTTGTAGCGTGAAGAGAAATGCCCAATTGCAAGTGCATGTGCTCCAATATCTTTAGCCGCTTTAGCCGCTTGCAATGCTGTAGAATGTGTAGTTCGTATTGCTACATCGACCAAATCATGCGCAAAAGTAGATTCGTGATAGAGTAATGAAATACCTTTAATATAATTGGACAAATAATCTAGATACAGTGTATCGGAACAAAAGGCATAACTTCTTAAAGGTCGATCTTTTTCGGTGAGTAGGTGATTGGAGATAGTTTCTCCATCAAAATTAATCCAATCTTTTCCGCTTTTAATGACGGGGATATCCTTAACAGGAATTCGATAAGCCTTTAAAGCCGAATTTAAAATAATTTTATCACCCCTCTTCTCTTCGACTAAAAAACCAACTGTTGGCACTCTATGTTCGAGTGGAAAAGATGATATTTTCACCACATCATCTTCAAAAACAATCTCTTTAGAATTAGGAGAAACAGAGATAAAAATAACTTCATAGGGTAAATCAACACAAAAATAGTCAAGTTGCGGTCTAAGTAGCAACTCCAAATCACAATGTGCATGAATAAAAAGAGGCTGAGTTCGATTAAGTAAACCGAGAGTAGAAATAAGTCCAATTAATCCAAAGCAGTGATCCCCATGTAGATGCGAGATAAATATATGGTTAATTTTGGTAAACTTAATGCGGTTTTTTCGTAGTTGAACTTGAGTTCCCTCTCCACAATCGAACAAAAAAAACCGCTCAGCCACATTGAGCAGCTGAGCGGTTGGGTTTCTATGCGATGTAGGTAGTGCTGAATTACTACCTAAGATTGTCACAGAAAAGCGCATTACTATTTAGATATTGCATTCTTAATGAGCAACACCCCATCTTCTAAAGAAGGTGCAATAGTAAGCACTGAATCTAATTGAGAAACAGAGATTAGACGTTCTACAGCAGGTTGTAAACCCGATAAAACAAAAGAACCATCTGCATTTTTGCATAAACGATTTGCAACAAGAATTGCACTTAAGCCCGAAGAATCACAGTAGTTACACTTACCTAGATCTAAGAGGATATTCTTCTCGCCATTACCTGACAAAAGAACTAATTCAGACTTCAACGAGGGAGCTACATGCGTATCAAGTTTCTCTTTAAGAACTTGAACTAATGTAAAACCATCAAGTTTATCTATTTTAAATTCCATTCTTGTCTTATTAAGAGTTACTATTTTTTAGATGCTGCTTTCTCGCTAGCTTCCATTTGATCTTTCAAAGCAGCTAATTCTGAAATGTCACCTAAAGTAGTCTTTTCTGATGGATTTCCAACAACGTCATTTGATTTTTTTGTACTTTTTTTAGCGCCAGCAGAAGCTGGTTTAGAAGAAGTAGATGCAGTAGAAGCTGCTGGAGATTTTTTAGCTCCTTCGCCGCCTTTGTTTTTTGCATCTTCAAATACGCGAGAGTGAGAAACAATGATACGTTTTGCACCTTTGTTAAACTCAATCACTTTGAAGTCTAATTTCTCATCAACTTTAGCTTCAGTACCATCTTCTTTCTCTAAATGACGAGGAGTAGCAAAGCCTTCAACACCATAAGGAAGAGAGATAACAGCACCTCTATCTAATTTTTCAACGATTGTACCTTCGTGAACTGAATCAACAGTAAAGATATTTTCAAAAACATCCCATGGATTCTCTTCTAGTTGCTTGTGACCAAGGCTTAGACGCTTTTCAGCAGCATTGATTTCAAGAACTTGAACTTCAATCTCTTCACCTACTTGAGTAAATTCAGATGGATGTTTGATTTTCTTTGTCCAAGAAAGATCAGAAATATGGATTAGACCATCAATTCCTTCTTCGATCTCAACGAAAACACCAAAGTTTGTGAAGTTTCTAACTTTTGCTTTGTGTTTAGAACCCACAGCATATTTAGCTTCGATTTTCTCCCAAGGATCAGACTTCATTTGTTTGATACCAAGAGACATTTTTCTTTCGTTTTTGTCAAGAGTTAAGATTTTTGCCTCAACTTCGTCACCAACTTTTAAGAAATCTTGAGCGCTTCTTAAGTGTTGAGAGAAAGACATTTCAGAAACGTGGATTAGACCTTCAACACCTGGAGCGATTTCAACAAAAGCACCATAGTCAGCCATAACCACAACTTTACCTTTAACAACGTTATCAACCTTTAAAGTTTCAGCAATTGAATCCCAAGGGTGAGCAGTAAGTTGTTTTAAACCTAAAGCGATACGTTTTCTGTCGTTATCAAAATCAAGGATAACAACGTTTAATTTTTGATCAAGTTGAACAATCTCCTCTGGATGAGAAACACGTCCCCAAGAAAGGTCAGTAATGTGGATCAAACCATCAACACCACCTAAGTCAACGAATACACCATAAGCAGTGATATTCTTAACAGTACCTTCAAGAACTTGACCTTTCTCTAATTTAGAGATAATATCTTTTTTCTGTTGTTCAAGTTCAGCTTCGATAAGAGCTTTGTGAGAAACAACAACGTTTTTGAATTCTGGATTAATTTTAACTACTTTGAACTCCATTGTTTTACCAACGTAGATATCGTAGTCGCGGATAGGTTTCACATCAATTTGTGAACCTGGAAGGAAAGCTTCGATACCAAATACGTCAACGATCATACCACCACGAGTACGACATTTGATGTAACCTTTGATAATTTCGTCGTTCTCAAGAGCCGCATTTACACGATCCCATGAACGAAGAGCACGAGCTTTTTTGTGAGAAAGAACAAGTTGACCTTTTTTATCTTCTTGGCTTTCAACATAAACCTCAACATGATCACCAATAGCTAAGTCAGGATTGTAACGGAATTCGTTACGGCTCACAATACCATCAGATTTAAAACCAATGTTGATTACTACTTCTCTTTTGTTAAGAGCGATAACAGTACCATCAATAACCTCTTTTTCAGAGATAGTAGATAGTGTTTGGTCGTATAACGCATCTAACTCTTCTTTAGTTTTTGATGCACCAACATAGACACCTTTTTCGAAAGCATCCCAATCAAAATTTGCATTTGCTGTTTCTCCAGCAAAGTGCGCTGAATTTTTTAAAACTTTTTCTGTCATTAAATTTTAGATAACTAGTGATTAGACATTATATATAGAAAATCGGTGCAAAGATAAGGATTTTTTAAATACAATATTATCAACACTTTATCTTTTTGCTCTATTTTGTTTTTTTAACAAATGAATATTGGACATTTAATTCATGTACGGTTAAATATTTGATAATCAATTAGAATAGTTCGTATGCGGCAAACTAATGAGTTTTACACAATCGATTCGTAAAAATCAACATTAATAAAAAAACAAAGCGGGCCGCCTTTTACAAGACAGCCCGCTTATTATTTGATAGCTCTTATTAAGAACTACAATTGAGGACCAGAAGCGATTAATGCTTTTGCAGCATCGTTATCGCAATATTGCTCGAAGTTTTTGATATACTTCGCAGCAAGAGATTTCGCTTTTTCTTCCCACTCAGCTTTGTTAGCATAAGTATCGCGAGGATCAAGAATCTCGGTATCAACGTTATTTAATTTAGTAGGAGCCACTAAATTAAGAATTGGAATTTTAACAGTTGGAGCTTTTTCGATTGAACCATCGATGATTGCATCAATGATAGCACGAGTGTTTTTCAAAGAGATACGTTTTCCAGTACCGTTCCAACCAGTGTTAACTAAATAAACTTTAGCACCATGCTCTTTTGCTTTACCAATTAAGGTTTTAGCATACATAGTTGGGTGTAAAGTTAAGAAAGCCTCACCAAAAGCAGGAGAGAAAGATGGAACAGGTTCAGTAATACCACGCTCAGTACCAGCTAGTTTTGAAGTAAAACCAGATAGGAAGTGATATTGTGCTGAATTCTCATCTAAGATAGAAACTGGAGGTAATACACCAAAAGCATCAGCCGACAGATAGATAATCTTCTTAGCGTGACCAGCACGAGAAGGGGAAACTATTTTATTGATATGATAGATTGGGTAAGAAACACGTGTATTTTCAGTTTTTGAAGCAGCTGCTGAATAATCAGGAGTACCATCTGCATTCACTGTTACGTTTTCTAATAAAGCATCGCGACGGATAGCTCTCCAAATATCAGGCTCTTTATCTTTTTCAAGGTCGATAACTTTTGCGTAGCAACCACCTTCGTAGTTAAATACACCATTGTTGTCCCAACCATGCTCATCATCGCCAATTAAGTAACGTTTTGGATCGGCTGACAGAGTAGTTTTACCAGTACCCGAAAGACCGAAGAAAATAGCAACATCACCATCTTTACCTACGTTAGCAGAGCAGTGCATAGAAGCCATACCTTTTAATGGTAAGTAGTAGTTCATTAAGGCAAAGATACCTTTTTTCATTTCGCCACCGTACCAAGTACCACCAATAACTTGCATTCTAGTAGTAAGGTTGAATAGAGTGAAAACCTCAGAGTTCAAACCTTGCTCTTTCCAGTTAGGGTTAGTTGTTTTAGATCCGTTCAAACAAACGAAATCAGGCTCACCATAGTTAGCTAAATCGAAATGAGAAGGACGGATAAACATGTTAGTCACAAAGTGAGCTTGCCATGCAACTTCCATAATAAAACGAACTTTCAAACGAGTATCTTCGTTAGTTCCACAGAAAGTATCAACAACATAAAGAGTTTTTGCAGTTGACAACTGTTTTGTTACTAAGTTTTTGCAATGTTCAAAAACCTCAGGTGTTGTAGGACGATTGATTGTTCCATCCCACCATAAGTTAGCATCTGTTATCGCATCTTTTACGAAAAATTTATCTTTAGGAGAACGTCCAGTGAATTTACCTGTATCAACAGATACCGCACCAGATGTAGTTAATACACCTTTTTCAAAACCTTCATTAGCAGGATCAATTTCTGCCTTAAATAATTCTTCGTAAGTTGGGTTGTGTAGGATTGTAAAATTTCCCGAAATGCCGTACTTACTTAAGTCCACTGTAGCCATAGTAATTTGATATTTATTTAAAATTAAAGAAATTTATTATTTTGTTACAAATATATATAAATTCAGATTAAAGAATTAATTCTCTATTGTTTTTTCAATTGTAATAACAAAAATTAACATCATACATGCAAGATGTTATAATATTAACAAGCATAATATTTACTTAAGATCTTGGATGAAAAGTGTTTATCGTATTTTTCAGATACTCCTTATCTAAATGAGTATAGATTTCGGTTGTTATAATAGACTCATGACCTAACATCTCTTGAACGGCACGTAAATTTGCCCCTCCCTCAACCAAATGTGAGGCAAAAGAGTGTCTAAACGTGTGGGGGCTTATGTTTTTGGTTATTCCCGCTTTCATTGCCAAATCTTTTATAATTGTGAAGATCATGACACGCGAAAGCCTCTCCCCTCTCCTATTAAGAAAAAGTATATCATCATCACCTTTATATACACTCATTAGATTACGAGTTGCCAACTGATAACGGGTGATCTCTTCAATGGCACTTTTGCTAATCGGTACTAAACGCTCTTTCTTTCCTTTTCCCTCAATTTTGATATATCCTTGTTCGAAATAGAGATTTGATATTTTAATATCGATTACCTCCGAAACACGGAGTCCACAGGAGTAAAGCGTCTCAACCAGCGCTTTATTTCTTTGCCCTTCGGCCTTTGAAAGATCGATTTGAGCTAAAAGTGCATCGACCTCATCGATAGAGAGGACTTCGGGCAATTTACGACCAATACGAGGCGAATCGATTAAGCTAGTTGGATCTTTTTCGATGAGATCTTCGACCATCAAATATTTATAGAACGACTTAATTCCGCTAATAACACGCGCTTGGGTGCGTGCACTAATTCCATTAGAAGCAAGATGTTCGAGAAGCGCCTTCATGTGGGCGGCTGTAACCTCGTCGGGGGGGATTTGGTACTCCATAACCGCCAAAAAATCTTTTAGTTTGATTAAATCAGTTATGTAAGCATTCATGGAATTTTCCGAAAGCCCTCGTTCAATTTTTAGATACTTTTTAAAATCTTCAATGGCACTTTCCCACTTCATATTGTCTGTCTAAATTATCATTATCATTTCCATTCCAAAGAACAGAATAAAAAAAGTAGCAAGCAAGTTTTAAATGTACAAATTAATTTGATTTATGGCCCATTTATTAAAATAAGTTTGAGCTACAGTGATTTGCAAAAGAGTGCAAGTGGAACCGCGTGAGGGCGAAGGCGGAAACCCCGCAGTTTTGGCGTAGCTTGCGGAGACAAAACGAGGAGTTGCAGCCGAAGACCGACAGCAAAAAGGGCACGAAATGATGGGGATAGAGACAATGCATGAATTGTCTGTACGCGGGAGCGCCCTTTTTGCTGGCACGCCCAAATTAATAAAATAGAAAAAGGTGATTTGAACAAAATAGAAGAGATTGTATAGTTGAGATTGCACAAATACTTAAAAAATAATAAAAAATGGGTAATTCATACTAATAATTGAGGAATGTGTTATATTTTTGCGCGTCCAAATATTTTGTAACATGAAGGTGATAATTATTAACGGTCCAAATTTAAATCTGTTGGGTGTTCGAGAGAAGAGCATTTATGGCAGCGAAGGTTTTGATCACTATTTCAAGCAGTTACAAGAGCGTTTTAAGGGAATAGAGTTGATCTATTACCAATCGAATATTGAGGGAGAATTAATCAACAAGATCCATGAAGTTGGATTCAGCTATGATGGAATTGTCCTAAATGCGGGAGCTTACACACACACATCGATTGCTTTAGCCGATGCAATAAGTGCCATTACAACCCCTACACTTGAGGTACATATTTCGAATGTGTATAAGCGAGAGGCGTTTAGACACCATTCGTACATTGCGCCTGTTTGTAAGGGTTCAATTGCGGGTTTTGGGCTAGATTCTTATCGATTAGCGATTGAAAATATAGTTGAAAGTAATAAATAAGTTTAATCCAGTCAAATAAGGCCTAAAGAAGGTTTTATAGAAATTTTATAATTATAATTCAATGTCATCAATGAAAAAATTCACTAAAATTGTTGCTACTGTTTCTGACGAACGCTGTGAGGTAGAATTTGTAAGAGAATTACACAAAGCAGGTATGAATGTGGTTCGTATGAACACCGCTCATTTCTCTTATGAAGGTATGAAACGCATTGTAACGAATGTGCGCACCGTATCGGACAAGATTGCTCTTTTATGCGATACAAAAGGTCCTGAAATCAGAACTACTGCAGTGGACGCACCTTTAGAGTTAGTTGCTGGAGAGAAATGTATTATCAAAGGCACACCAGATCAAAAATCGACTAAGGAGTGTATTTGTGTATCATATCCTAATTTTGTAACTGATCTATCTGTAGATAGCATGGTTTTATTTGATGATGGCGAAATTGCTTTAAAAGTAGTTGCAAAATCAAAAGATCAGTTGGATTGTATTGTTCAAAACAACGGTACTTTAGGTGGTAAGAAGAGTGTTAACGTTCCTGGCGTTAGAATTAACCTTCCATCATTAACTGAAAAAGATAAAGGATTTATTCGTGCTTCGGCAGAAATGGGTGTTGACTTTATTGCTCACTCATTTGTAAGAAACCGTCAGGATGTTGCTGATGTTCAACAAGTGCTTGACGAGTGCGGAAGCAAGGCTCAAATCATTGCAAAAATTGAGAACCAAGAGGGTGTTGAGAATATCGACGAGATCTTAGAGGTTGTTTATGGTGTGATGGTTGCTCGTGGTGACTTAGGTATTGAAGTTGCACAAGAGAAAATTCCTGGATTACAACGTCAACTTATCCGTAAGTGTGTTGAAGCTAAGAAACCAGTTATTGTTGCTACACAAATGTTGCACTCAATGATCAAAAACCCACGTCCTACAAGAGCTGAGGTTACCGACGTTGCAAATGCAATTTATTACCGTACTGATGCAATCATGTTAAGTGGTGAGACTGCTTATGGTAAATACCCTGTTGAAGCGGTTGCTACAATGGCAAGCATTGCAAAAGAGGTTGAGGCATCAAAAGATAACAGAAACGATATTCCAGTTGGAATTAAAGAGTTAGATAGAACAGCTCATTTAGCAGATGGTGCAGTAAGAGCATCTAAAACAATGCCAATAAAAGCAATCATTACAGATAGCTTTAGTGGCAAAACTGCACGTTACTTAGCTGCATTTAGAGGTGTAAACCCAGTATTTGCGCTTTGTTACAACCACGAAGTGGCTCGTTTGTTGTCTCTTTCTTATGGTGTATTCCCTAAGGTAATGGAGCAAGAAGAGGGTATTACTAAAAACGACGTTGTAAAACGTACTTTAGCAAAACTTCAAAAATATGATAACCTACAAGATGGCGATTTAATTGCTTACCTAGGCGGAAGCTTTGGAGTGGGTGGTGGCACATCTTACTTAGAGATATTAACAGTAAGCGAATTATTGAAGAAAATTGAGGCTCAACCACTTCGATAATTAAAAATTTATTTCAGTTATGGCGAAGCGAAAAACTTCGCCATAATTGTATAAAAAATATCAATTTCGATTTGCAAAGACAAAAACAAATTCTATCTTTGCACTGCCTTAAAAGAAAGGCAAACAGGTAAGTTTAACGTAGTTTATCTGACAATAAAATATCTTTTGGTTCGGTAGTTCAGTTGGTTAGAATGCCGCCCTGTCACGGCGGAGGTCGCGGGTTCGAGTCCCGTCCGGACCGCCAAAAGAGATTTGAAATATTAGGAGATTATTGGTTCGGTAGTTCAGTTGGTTAGAATGCCGCCCTGTCACGGCGGAGGTCGCGGGTTCGAGTCCCGTCCGGACCGCCAATAATTTCATAATGTTACAATTGTAAAGTAAATATTAAGGTTCGGTAGTTCAGTTGGTTAGAATGCCGCCCTGTCACGGCGGAGGTCGCGGGTTCGAGTCCCGTCCGGACCGCAAAAGCCCTTATAGTCGAAAGATTGTGAGGGCTTTTCGTTTTTGGGGGTGTATAAGGTTCGCAAAGAAAAATAGCAAAGGTTCACAAAGTTAAATTTTCAAATTCATGGCTCGATAAATAGTTTATTAGCAAAAATTTGCCCTGTCTTTCATCATCTACTCTATATCCACACACTTCACATGCACCACCATTTGCCGTTGCACATCAAATAGCACAACAATTGTTTTGTTATAATCGAGAGGAGCTTGATAGATGTACTGAATCAAATCTTTATTATCAATAGCAGATGTTTGTAAAATAATATCGTCTGGCTCGCCCATAAGCTCAATTACGGCCTCCACACGCATGCCAGGGGTCACTTTTTCACATTGAATCAAATTTTTCTCGCGAATAGCCTCTTGTCGCTGAAAAAAATAGAGAGTGATTCCAATAATGATAACTAAGAGCGTAATAATTATGATTGGCGGAGAAATGGTAAATCGTTTCATATAAATATGTTTTGAGGTATGATAAAGATAATTGATAATCCTCAAAATGAGTTCGTTATCCTAATATTTTTAAAAGAGTAGATGTTGAACTTATTTAAGTCTCACATTTTACCTATTTTTGGATGAATTGCATAAAACATCAAAAGTAAAAATGGGACTTAAAATTATTCATACAGCCGATTGGCATATAGGGCAAACGTTTTACGATTACGACAGAAAAAACGAACATACTCTTTTCTTCGCATGGATGAAAGAGCTATTAAAACGTGAGGCTATTGATCTGCTTTTAATAGCGGGAGATGTTTTTGATACACCCAATCCATCGGCCGAATCGCAACGTCTTTTCTACCACTTTTTGCAAGAAATAACTAATCAAAATAAAGATTTACAAATAGTTATCATAGCGGGTAATCACGATTCAGCTGGACGGCTTGAAGCGCCAATTCCGCTTTTAGAGGCAATGAATATTTGGGTAAAAGGAACGGTTAAACGTGATTTAGAGGGTAAGATTGATTTTAAACAATTCATCATACCAATTTTACAGAACAATTCAACGGTAGGATATTGCATGGCCCTACCCTATTTGCGACAAGGCGATCTATTGGAGTGCGAGAATTTTTCTCAAGGTGTTTCAGAGATGTACACCTCTGTTTTAGAGGAGATTAGCGCATTAAAAACTGTAAATATGCCCATCATAGCCTTAGGACATTTGCAGGCCACAGGATCTGAAATAATGGAGGGAGATAGAGCCGAACGCACCACCATTGGGAGCTTAGACTGCATATCGCCCGATGCCTTTGATGCCCAAATAACCTATACCGCCCTAGGGCATCTACACAAAGCACAACAGGTTTCGAAACGCGAAAATGTTCGTTACTCCGGCACGCCTCTGCCTATGTCGTTTGCCGAAAAACACTATAAACATGGTGTAACCTTGGTCGAAACCGAAGCAAATAAGGCCATTAGTATCGAACGCATACCCTTTGAAGCCCCCGTAAAACTACTCTCAATACCCGCCGAACCACGACCGTTAACGGAGGTTTTGAGCGAGATAGAGAAGCTACCCGATGGAGATAAAACCGAGTTATCTCCCTACCTTGAAGTAAAAGTCTTAATAACCGAGCCCGAGCCTTCGTTACGTCATCAACTGGAGGAGAAATTGAAGTACAAAGCCATCAGATTAGCGCGCATGGTTGCCGTTTCTCCAAAACAAACATCCCAAGACGAAGTACCCATTAGCTTTGAAGAGTTCAAGGCCATAAATCCTTTAGAGATGGCAAAAAGTCATTTCAAATACATACATTCCAATGAGATGCCTCCAAAAATGGAAAAGTTATTAACCACTGTTATTGAGGAGGTTATTCGATGAAAATATTATTGTTACGAGGTAAAAACCTAGCATCACTTGAGGGCGAATTTGAGATCAATTTTAACGACGAACCGCTAAAATCAGCAGGATTATTTGCCATAACCGGTCACACGGGTGCTGGTAAATCTACCCTGCTCGATGCAATCTGCTTGGCGCTCTATGGAGAAACCCCCAGAAATATTCGCGCCAAAGAGAATGGCGTTTCGCTAACCGATGTGGGTGAAGAGACCCTCTCGCAAAACGATGCCCGAACAATATTACGACGCGGCACCACTGAGGGGTTTGCCGAGCTAGAATTTGTGGCGCTCGATGGTAAAAACTACAAATCGACTTGGGGCGTTGCTCGCGCCCGTGGCAAAGAGAGTGGCAAACTGCAACCCAGCAAGATGACGCTTGTAGATCTTAGCACCAACACCACGATTGGTGGCGGAAACAAAGAGACACTTGACAAAATTGAGCAACTCATTGGGTTAACCTTTGAGCAATTTACCCGCTCCGTTTTGCTAGCTCAAGGCGATTTTGCCAATTTCTTAAAGGCTAAACAAGATGAGAAGGCCGAACTACTCGAAAAACTCACTGGCACAGAGATTTACTCTCAAATATCGGCCAAAATATTTGAAAAAAATCGAATAGCAGAAGTCGAACTAAACACTTTAAAAGATAAAATAAAGGGAATAGAACTGTTATCTCCCGAGGATTTATCTCTTTTAACCACTGAAAAAGAGATTGTTAACAACGAATTAGTCGCTTTTAAAAAGGAGTTCGACGATACAAACAAAATAATTGAGTGGCTTAATCAAGACGAGAAGCTAAGAAAGGACATCCTTATGGCTGAAAAGCAACTCATTGATATTCTTAAAGATATTGAGGAGGCAAAACCAACCATCACACTCTTAGAAACGTATGATAAAGCTCAAGAGATTAGAGACCAATTTGTAAACCATACAGAAGGGAAAAAACAACTGGCTCAAACCACCAAACAGCTCGAGGAGAGTGAGTTGAAAATCCAAAACACGACAAAAAAACTTCAACAAGCCGAACTTAATTTTAAGGCTTGCGACGAAACTCTGAAACAACACATTAAAGAGATTGAGCGTTTGCAACCCGCCCTTAAAGAGGCCAGAAAAATTGAAACACAGCTTTTTGAAACATCAAAACAATATAGCGAAGCCCAAAAAGAGGTTGATTCAGTTAAACAGTCAACCTCGCTTTTAACAAAGTCAACGCTTCAACTCAACAGCGAAATTGAGCAAAACCAGAGAGCATTAGAGAGTATTGCCAAGTGGTTTGAACAACAAAAAGTCTATGCCGAAATCGTCCCTCAAAAAGAGCTGATTATCAATCAACTCAATGAATTACAAACCATTAATATAAATTGCTCAAAAACAACCAAAGAGCAAGAGACACACCTAGCTTTTCTTAAAACAGACAAGCTCAACCTCGAGGCTCTCAAAGCGGAGGCAGAAGCTTTAGAAAAACTCTTACCTGCAGAGATAGCTATTTTAAGAGCACGTTTAGAAGAAGGTAAACCTTGTCCCGTTTGTGGAAGCGAAGAGCACCCTATTGTAAACACAACTACCGAAAGCAACAAACACCTTAATGAGCTAGAAATTGAGAATGCTAAAAAAGCAAACAAAGAGAAGTTCGAATCCATCAATCTAAAAATTGAGAAGGGTAGTAATGAAATAGTTCGCCTTGATACACAACTAAATAACTTTAAAACTCGTGCTTTAGAACTGCATCAAACAATCACAAACCTATTGACCGCCCTTCCCGATTGGATAACAGAATTTGAAAAAGGGACACTTCAAAATAGCATTAAAACGCTTGCCGAAAATTGGAACAAATGTCTTGCGGACGGAACCAAACTAAAGGAGCAAATAACTATTCTCTCGACCCGTCTCACCAGCGAAACCGAACAGTTAAAATCGACTCAAATTGCCTTAAAAGAGAAAGAGGCAAAGTTTAAACAAATTCAAGATTCAATAAAGCTGTTAGAAACACAACTTAAGCAACTATTGGACGGCAAAAAAGCCGATTTGGTTGAAAAAGAGCTTACCGAAAAACTTCAACTGTTAACCAATAATCAGCAAGCTGCATTAAAAACCAAAAGCGATATCGAAGCTTCACTTGAGGGAATCAAGGGGTTTATGGCCAGCTTAAAAGACTCAACCAAAAAGATTGAAACCGAGATAAACAACTCATTGTGTAGTATATCCGATTGGATTACACAAAGACATCCTGATCTTACAATTGAAACTCTAACCGATATTTTCGCAAGAGATATTAATTGGATCAATAGTCAAAAAGAGCTTATTAAGCGCCTTAACGACAATCTATTAACTCTAAATGCCACCATTGCCGAACGCCACAAGAATTTAGCTAGCCATAACCAATTAGAATCTAGACCCAAAGAGGAGTTTCAGACCTACGATTTCTTGAAAAACCAATTGGCAGAAATTACCAAACAGTTAGAATTTAAAAACCGACGAAACACCGAGATTGAAGTCCTCTTCTCAACTCAAAAGAAGAACGAAGAGTTAATAAAGAAACAGAGCAACGAACTCGAAAAGCTTAGTGAAGTAGCCGAGAATTGGGCTAAACTTAATGCTCTCTTAGGCTCGTCCGATGGCAAGAAATTCAAACTTATTGCGCAGGGTTACACGCTTGGCATACTGTTAAGCTATGCCAATCAGCATCTTTCGGAGCTCACTTCGCGTTACAAGCTACAACGCATCCCCAACACTCTAGCGCTTCAAGTTATTGATATTGATATGCTTGGCGAAATCAGAACTGTCCATTCGCTTTCGGGCGGCGAATCATTTCTCATCTCATTAGCACTAGCGCTGGGCCTATCGTCGCTCTCTAGTAACCGCATGCACATCGAATCGCTCTTTATAGATGAGGGATTTGGCTCACTCGATGCCGATATGCTACGAATAGCCATGGATGCCCTAGAACGCCTCCAAACGCAGGGTCGAAAAATTGGAGTAATATCTCATGTAACCGAAATGACCGAGCGCATTACTACTCAAATTCAGATAGTTAAGGAGGCTAATGGGAGAAGCAGAGTGAAGGTTAATGGTTAATGGTTAATAATTCTATTTGACTGATGAAAAATGCCTGTTCGTTGAATTTATTTTCGGACAAAAAAAACATGGGGAAAGAAGTTTGTGAAAAGTATAAAGTTAAAGCATTTCCAACTCTACTCTTTTTGGATTCGAACGGTGAAATTATTCATAAAAGATTAGGCTATGGCACGGTTAACGATTTTGTCGAGCTAAGTAAAACAGCTACCGACACCACTCAAAACTTCCAAAGTATTTATAACAAAATCAAAAGTGGTGATCGTTCATTTACTACCATCAAAAAATATCTTGATATTGATAGATATTCTGACACTAAAGATGTGATATTAAACGATTATTACACAAATATTGGAGAAACAATTATCTAACCGACGAGGCTATTGAAATTTTTAACAACTATGATTATAACATCAATAGTAAATACTTCAAATATGTTCTTGCTAATAAAGATGCGGTTGGGAAAAAAATCTCAGCTGATATTTTAGAATCAAAAATGGTAAATGCGTTTGATGAATATTGTTACATTAACAGAGAAAAGCCTAATTGTATTGAGGATTTAAAGAAGATTGATCCAAAAATTTATTCAATCGTTAAAGAGAGTCATAATGAGAGAGAGATCTTTATGAACTTCTACCAAAATCGAAAAGATAAGGCTGCTTGGGATAAATTGGTTGCCCATATGCAGAAAAAATTTGAATCCAATACTTTGGGATCTAACGAACTAAATTCATTCGCTTGGACTGTTTGGGAAAACTACAAAACATTTAACGACAGTACTGCCCTTCGATTTGGACTTAATTGGTCGAAAAAATCGTTTGAAGGAGATTCTCTTAACTCTGCAATTGTCGACACTTATGGTCATTATCTTTTTGATTTAGGACACAATCAAGAGGCTGTACGAATTGCACAAATTGCCGTTGATAGAGGAACTATTGAAAAGAGTGAATACTTGAAATTTTATGAAGAGAATTTAGAACTGTATAAGAAGAAGTTGTAATCCTTTTTTTAAACATAAACTACTCATAATCAGAATGGTTGTGAGTAGTTTTGTTTTAATGGAGAATATATAAACTTAAATTTGTAATTTTGTATAAATTTAATCTATATGCCAACACTTTCAATGTTTTTTGGAATCATTATAAGGATTATTATGCTCCAAAAGAACATAATCCGCCTCATATACATGTCTATTTCCAAGATTTCACAGCAGTAATAAATATTTATACATTTGATATTATTGAAGGAACTATTCCAACCAAACAACTTCGTCTGGTACTTGCATGGATGGAAATCCACAAAGACGAATTACTTGCAGACTGGAAACTTTGTCAAAATGGAGAGAAACCATTCATTATTGAACCTTTAAAATAAACACCATGTATTTTGCAGTAAAAAATGTTCAACCTACAGATAATTACCACCTTATCCTTACTTTTGAGAATGGAGATAAACGATTGTTTGATATGAATCCGTATCTAAATATTGGAATCTTTCAAGAGTTAAAAGATAAAGCGGAATTCAAAAAGGTCAAAGTCTCTTTTGATTCTATCGAATGGGAAAATGAAGCCGATTTTGATCCCGAAGTGCTCTATCAAAATAGCAC
>JAGPHP010000147.1 GCA_018055415.1 Breznakibacter sp.
AGTTTGATATCCGATAATCACAATAACTTGTGGATAGGAACCTCAACAGGATTGTTCAAAAAAGATTCGGGATTGAGCGTTATTAAAAAGGTTACTGGCGGCGATAGCTTTGGAAGTAGGGTGTTGTCTCTTCCAATTGTTTCATTGGTTGTTGGTAAGGATGGTGTTGCTGTGATTGGAACGAAAAATGGACTTTTTAGGTATAATATCTCCACAAACAGAGTCGATCAATTGGAGGTTGATAATGAGCTGTTTGCAAAAGGATTTATAACCAATGTTCAGCTAGATCGTTTGAACAATGTATGGGTTACTGCCCATAACTCGGTATTTATGCTTGGTAAGAATGGGCAGGCACGACATTACGGAATCGACGAAGGGATGAGGTCACAAGGCATTCCAACGGGTGCAGCATTAGTAACTTCAGACGGTAAATTGTTTGTTGGAGGAGGTAATACGTTTTGTGTGTCCACTTCGCTAGAGTTGAAAAGTGGTGTAAACGTTCGTCCCGAGGTGGTTTTGTCAAATGTGACATTGCTGTTTGACGATAGCGTGGAGAAGAGATACTATGATGTTTTAAGTCCGTTTATTTTAAAAGAGCGTGAAGGATTTAGTTTGAAATTCAAATTTGGACTAAATGACTTTATCTCATCAAAAAACAATAGGTTTAAGTATCGTGTTAATGGAGGTGATGGTGAGTATATTGATTTAAAACTGGCAAACACCCTAACTTTATCAGACTTAGAGTCTGGGGAGTATATTCTCGAGGTTAAAGGTAGTTTTGATGGTGCGACATGGAGTGATGAACCCCTATTGTTGAAGTTTGTGGTTACACCACCTTTGCATAAGTCGGGATTTGCAATTGCATTTTATATACTAGCGATTCTGTTTTTAGGGCAACTTGTTTATAATGTTGGGTTTAGATATCTTAGACAGATACGAAAATCGTTAACAGAAGAGAAGAATTCAAAGAAGTTATTTGAGGCTCAAAGTGTAAAATTAGCGCTCTCAAACAAAAGTTTAACAGATAGTATTGATTATGCCAAGCGTATTCAGGTTGCACTTCTGCCTTCTATTGCTGAGATACGCCGATTGATACCAAAATCATTTTTGTATTATCGACCAAAAGATATTGTAAGTGGCGATTTCTACGCAGTATTTGAAGTAAAAGGTAAAGTGGTTGTAGTGGCGGCCGATTGTACAGGGCATGGTGTGCCAGGAGCATTTATGTCGATGATAGGGTATGATATGTTAAAGAATATTATTACAGTTCAAGATGTGGTTGATCCTGGTCAAATACTCCAACTTATGAATAATGGTGTGGTTTCGATGTTGCGCCATAGTAGTGGATATGAGTTTGGGCATGAACTTGATGTCAATGATGGTATGGATATGTCTGTTTGTGTGATAGATAAGGAGAAAAAGCAACTATACTTTTCTGGCGCGGTAAATCCTCTCTATTTGATCCGCGATAATGAGATTTTAATTTATAAAGGAAGCCGATTTGCTGTTGGTCAAGCCGATGTTGATGGAGAAAATCTTTTCCCTACAGAAGTGATTGATTTGCAGTCTGATGATGTTTGTTATCTCTTCTCAGATGGCTATGTGGATCAGTTTGGTGGAAGTGAAGGTAAGAAGTTTAAATACCGTCGTTTCCGACATTTGCTGCTTCGAATACATAGATTAGGACATGCAAGTCAGAGCTCCAATGTAGAGTCAATGATGAACGATTGGATGAATAGTGGTGGTGTGAGATATCCGCAAGTTGATGATATGTTACTCATTGGATTTTCGCCTTTAGGAATTGATTAATGACTTCTTGATCCAGAATATTCGTATTTAAGTTAAACCATTCGTATGGGTAAGTTGTTAGGATTTAAATGTTGTAAAATAATAGAATGAGTAGTAAAAGATATATCGGAGCGCATGTAAGTGCTTCAGGAGGTGTGGAGTTTGCACCCATCAATGCCGCAGAAATAGGAGCAAATGCTTTTGCTCTTTTTACCAAGAATCAGCGCCAGTGGGTGGCTAAACCGTTAACTAAAGAGTCAATAAACCTATTTAAGGCAAATTGTGAGAAGTACGAGTTAAAGTCAGACTTTATTCTGCCACACGATAGTTATTTAATCAATTTAGGTCATCATGAAGCCGAGGCACTTACTAAATCGCGTGAAGCATTTTTGGATGAGATGATTCGCTGTGAACAGTTAGGCCTTAAATTATTGAATTTTCATCCAGGGAGTCATTTGAATGAGCTAAGTGAAGAGGCATGTATGGATAGAATTGCCGAATCGATTAATTGGGCATTGTCGAAAACTAAAGAGGTTGTTGCAGTTATTGAGAATACTGCAGGACAGGGAACCAATATTGGACATCGATTTGAGCATTTAGCATATATTATCGATCGGGTTGAAGATAAGAGTCGAGTAGGAGTTTGTATTGACTCTTGCCATACGTTTGCTGCGGGTTATGATATCAGAAGCTCGGAATCTTATGAGAAAACTTTTTCTGAATTTGAACGTATAGTAGGTTTTAAGTATTTGCGAGCTGTTCATTTTAATGATAGCATGAAAGGACTTGGAAGTAGGGTTGATAGACATCATAGTTTGGGAAAAGGTGAGATAGGGCTCGATTTTTGTAAGTTGATAATGAACGATGAGCGCTTTAGCACTATTCCACTTATTTTGGAGACTCCTGATGAGTCGCTTTGGCGGGATGAGATTAGTTATCTAAGAGATTTGGTAAATTAGTGGTTAAATGAAACCTAGCGTTAGATATAGAACTTTTGATTTTAAGATGCTAATTTTTTTAGGCATCCTAAATTTGATCGTTTTAAAAGCAAACGCTCAAGATACTCCTCAATCTTACCTACAATACGAGGGATTACCCATAGGGGAGACAATCTTTGAGAATGATACGATTCCTGTATTTATGCTTAAAGATGTGGCTGTTGTTCAGAAAATTATATTTAAAAACGAACGTCAGAAGCATCAATATACTAAACTAGTGCGTGATGTGAAGAAAACGCTCCCATATGCACGTTTATGTAGAGATAAAGTGGCAGAGATGGAGTACAAACTCTCACTTATTCCTGATGAAAAGGATAAAGAGAATTTTTTAGATAGTGCTGAAGAAGAGCTTTTTAATGAGTTTGAAAAGCCACTTCGTAAATTAACATTTAATCAGGGTCGCTTATTAATCAAACTTGTTGACCGAGAAACTGGCGATACCACTTACGACTTAATAAAAGATCTTAAGGGCAATTTTTCTGCCTTTTTATGGCAGTCAGTTGCACGTATGTTTGGCTCAAATTTAAAGAGTGAATACAGCGCAGATGGTGAAGACTCAAAAATTGAAAGTATCATCTATCTTATTGATGCGGGAGTTTATTAGTCTCATTTTAGAAGAATCTTAACTCTCACCTTAAATTCGTGAATGAATGAATTATAAAGCCCTCCTAACTCCTAAATCAAAGATTTTCAGAGTTAGGGGGGCTTTTTTGTCAACTGAGTTTGCCTAATCGATAGATTTCTAGAGTGCTATATTGTATTTTAATTCGTCAATAAAGGCTGCAATTTCGATATCGTCGATTTTCAATTTTCTTAAATAGTCCACTTCCTCTTCGAAGGATTCCAAGAACGTGGCAATGGTGCAATTACTTAATTTTATAGATTTTATATATTGTTGTAAGGCTGCGTTTTTCTCACCCTTAGCCCATAATAGAGTTCCATAACTTACTAGATCATAGAAGTTTTCCTCTTTTTGGATTAGTTTTAGATAGTACTTTTCGCTGGTTTCAAATTTTCCTAATATAAAACAGCACCATGCAATTGGTTTCCACACATTTTGATTTGATGGGTCAAGAAACTCAACTTTGAAATAGTATTTTAGAGCCTCCTCGTAGTTTTGTAGCTGCAAATGGCATTGCCCTATCGATGCTTGCGTATGAAGGTTTTGTGGATCAATCTCTTCGGCCATTAAATAGTATTCAAGTGCTTTTAGGGGTTGATTCAGAGTTCCATAACAGAGAGCTATTTTTTTGTAAATCCAGTGTTTGTTTAAATCAAAGAAATCGGCTTTCAGGTAAAACTCAAGGGCGTTAGTGTAATTATTGAGTTGTTGATAACAGTATCCTATTTTCTGTAACACATCGGGTTGAGGTTCGAAGGTGTTGTTGAAATTTATGAAGGCTTTGAGTGCTTCGTTCCAATTTTCGTTTTTAAAGTGGTATAATCCTAAATCTTTTAGCGCATCTGTGTCTGAAAATAGATGTTTGAAGAGTATTGTTTCTTGAATTGGAACCTCCATTTTTAAGAGATTGGGGAATTGTCCACTTCGCGAATAGGCATTGTAAAATCTGTATATGTCTTGAATATAGAGGTTGCTAAAGTTTTTTGTTGCTTTAGTCGAGTTGTTCATGAACTCTTCATTAATGGCATGAGCATTATCTATTAACTCGTTTTTTGTGAGTTGGCGAATCATGTCCTTTTGAATTAGCGGCATCTCAATAATGGCAAAAAACATGGAGTATTTATCTGAATCGCACATTGTTGGTAGTAGCTCCATGAATTTTGGAAATTCTAAAAGGTGGTCATTTCCAGGTAGTTCAAGCGTGTGGGATACAAACGAGTTGTCCGCATAGAATGGTTGAAACCAGTGTTGTATCTCATTGAAATAGGCAAAACCTTTAAGATGGATGAATGTTGAGCTTAATAAATCGAGACCCTCTTTTTGCATCTTGTTTATTTGGTCAATTTTATCCATTAATTTCGGATTCTCGTTAATTAACTCTTCCCAATCGGGTGTTTTATCATCGGATAAGGAGTTATCTTTTAGTAGATTGTCTAGGTCTAGTTTCCGTTTAATATTTGGATTTAATTTAAACATCTCTGGCAAAATCTCATTAGTGAATTTGCGAGCTACCTTTTCTGTTTCATTGGTGTTTAGTAGTTGTGTGATTATGTTTTTTAACTCCATTTTGCCAATTTCACTTTTGCGGATGGTGTCAAGATGATTTATTATCGTGGGATAAAATTGGAGACGATTATTGTATTTTATTAATATTAGCGCAACCACAACTAGTGATCTGGCTGCTAGTTTAGCGTTCTGACATTCGGATAATTTAAGTAAGGTGTGGATTTTTCTCTCGTCAAAATAACTCGATAAGGATAAGAGGTAAGCGCTTGTTAATGTTAGTTTTTCATTTGTGGTTATGTTGTCACTAAAAAATAGTGTGTCGAGTTTTGCAATTTCTGTTTGCGAGTGGTGTCTTCCGAATGCAATTATTTTAAATAGCGAGCCCAATAGTTCCTCTCGCATGATAGCTATAAATGGGTTGTTGTCTTCTATTTTATATTCAGAAAGACCGGTCTCAATGTTTTGGATCTCTTCAAGAAAGTCCTCTTTCTGATTTTTTCCAACGCCGTTTAGTTTATCCGCAAGTAGAATCGAAACTGTTTCATCTGCTAACAACAGAACGGTATGTGTGATTTGAAGGTACGATTGCGCTTTCATGGGGTCAGAATAGCCATCTACAATGAACTTGATCATGTTTCGGTATGATTGTTCAATGGTGTAAACCTCATCAATGAGATGGCTATTTTGCGTCTCTTTGGCAAGAATGTGAAGTAAGTCGAGTGACTCTTTTACTTTTTTTTGAGAGAGGAGGTTATCGATTTTTTTATAACTATCTCTAATTGATGCAATGTTCATGGCTTTAAAATTAGTGTATAGTATTTATGATACAAATGACTGAAAAGTCAATAGCAAACTGTGAAATAAAGTAAAAGTACCAACAAGTTACTACATTATCAATGGCGTAAAACGACTATTTCTGTTGTTGAACCCAGATTCTGCTTTTTGTTACAGTTTCACAGCTCTGGCCATCTCTCTTTTTCCTGGAGGGCCGGGAATGCG
>JAGPHP010000148.1 GCA_018055415.1 Breznakibacter sp.
AGCCAAAACAGTTCCCTTAGTTACAACTCCACCATCAGGAATATCTAAAAAGATAAGTCGTCCGCTCACTTCGGGGCGTAACTCCACCCACTCATCGCTTAAAACCGACCCATTGAGTTCTACGGTTGACGTAAATTCACCATTGGAGGCTACTAAAACATCTACGATTACGGGTGCTACAACACGCTTTTGCTCTGTCTTTGAGGTGCACCCAAAAACTAAAAGCACCACCAAAGCGGCGGAAGAGAGGAGATATTTTCTCATATAAATTAGTGAGGAGATGAAAAATGGAATCAAAGATAGTGAACCTTAACGTTCCTTGATTATTTTATCTACTCATTAACGTTTAATTAACGTGAAAAATTGGGGATAAGCGAAAAAACAGATCCATCCCAAACGTAGGGACAGCTCGCGAGCTGTCCGTTTTCATCAAAAAAAAGCGGACAAGTCGCGACTTGTCCCTACCCCTTTGCGGCTGAATGATTTTGGATTGGAAAGAATTGCATAATAAAAAGAGGTCAAAATGTAAAAGCCTTTAATTTTTTAAACCTGTCGAATTCGATGGATTTAAAATTTACTCTTTCGTTTTACGAGGCTTCTTAGTTTTTACCTCTGTAAACAAATCAGCCGTATATTTCTCATAAAGCTCAAATAGAAATACCATACGGTTAGCTTCGCTTGTAAATGGTTGTGGACGATAGGCTAAATCAACGGCTTTATCTAATTCGTTGTGTGCTTTTATCAACGCTGGTGGCATTGTTGACGTTCCGTATAAATCAGCTAAAGAATTATTTGGAAAATCTAGCCTTGTATCAAGCACTTTTTGCGCAGCTGTTTCAATGGCAATTATTTGTTTTTCAGAAGGGTTTTCTGGCCATGGAAGATTATTGTAAACAATATCTTTTGAATATCTATAATCGCTTTTCAATCTGCCACACACATGTTTTACCCAAGCCATATGCATAGTTGACATTAATACCCCAAAGTGATATAGTGTTCCATCTGGTATAGTGTGACAACTATTATTTGCTATATCACCTTTACCAAAGAAGCCCATCGGAATATACTTTCTATTTTCAGAGGTTGTACTCGGTATTAATATGTAAGTAGCTGGCTGATTCCTATCGCGGAATAGAGAAGGAAAATCTGCAAATTTTTGAGTTGATGGAGCTACACTGTCGAGCCTAAATTTCCTAACCAAATCAATCCGCTTTAATACCTCTGGCATTAATCTTAATTCTCGAGGTTCGGCATCAACCAACCATAAACACCAGCGCCTTTTTCCATTAAGAAATTCAAAAGCAGATAGCAATGGTTTTATAAATTTCTCTGCGTAGGGTTCTTTTGCGATTAGTGCGATTTTTTCCTCTTCCGTTAAAAGTAAGTGTCCACCATCTAAAGGCATATTACCAAAGCTCATTTTAGGAACATTGCAGATTGGATTTGTATTTTTATCTATTAACAAATCCTTTGCATCCACCAAATACGGATTGATGTTTTTAGCTTTAAGTTCATGTGCTTCACCTTTAATATCGTCGTATTCGAAAAGTCGCTTATTATTGGTATCGTAGCTAGCAAAACCAACAATTACACAATAGACTGCGGCGTTGCCTTTTGCTTCGTTGCTCCATTTGAATGTTCGGTGCGCAAAATGGATTTTAACATTGTATTTATTAAGCATTTGCCCCCAAAGAATACTTGTTTGTTCGCCTTGCACAATTGAGTTTGTAGAAACAAAAGCAACTTTAGTTTGAGTATTTTGGATGTATTTGGCAGCTTTGATATACCAAGCCGTTACATAATCTAAAACTCCAGCACCCTGAATATTATCGAATTGCTTCACAACGGCATCGCGTTGAGATTGGCTCATAATTTTAGAGCCAATAAAAGGGGGGTTTCCTAGAATGTAACTGTATTCGATGTGCTCTTTGGTGGATGGTGGTGGAAAATTGCTCGATGGATCTACCTTTGTTGCCTTTTTAGTAATTACGTTCAGTGTTCCATAATTTGCCAATGGTTCGCTCACCTCTTTAAAGTTTAATTCATCGGCATACACAGTAATAGATTTTGCATTTTTCAAAGTTCGCCAATCAATTTCTAAAGCATCACCGTGCACAATTCTTGCTGCTTTTTTCAAAGGCAAACGTGCAAAGTATTGACCAAATTCATTGCTTATTTGCATATTCATTTGGTGGTCGATAAGCCACATGGCTACTTCGGCAATGCGTGCAGGAAACTCTTCGTACTCAATGCCGCACATCATATCTACGTCGAGCCAAATAATGTCTCTAACATCTAATACTTGTTGCCCACCCTTGTATGTAGCTCTTAAAATTTCGAGTTCTAATAAACGTAGCTCACGATAGGTTATGACCAAGAAGTTACCACAACCACAAGCGGGGTCGAGAAATTTTAATGTGCTTACCTTTTTATGAAATTCGGGCAATTTGTTTTTGTTCTCTTTTACGCTTTCAAACTCGCGCCAAAGATCGTCTAAGAATAGAGGTTTTATGAGTTTTAAAATGTTGGTTTCGCTGGTATAGTGTGCTCCTAAGTTGCGGCGTTCTTGCGGATTCATTACGCTTTGAAACATTGAACCGAATATAGCGGGCGATATTTTACTCCAATCTATATAGCAACATTCGAGCAACGCTTGGCGCATTTTGGTATCGAAACTTGCTGTAGGAAGTATCTCTTCAAACAGTTTACCGTTTACGTAAGGGAAATCGGCAAGTTGCTCATCGAGGTTTTTAAAACGGTTCTCTTTGGGTGTATTAAGTACTTGAAACAGCTCTTGCAATTTGGCGGCTAGGTCGCTACCATCTTCGTTGGTGCGTTGGTCAACGTAATCTTGAAATTGTTGTTTGTTGAAAATAGTGGTGTCTTCGGCAAATAACAAGAATAGAATACGCACTAAGTAAACTTCTAGCGGGTGACCTGTATATCCAATCTCTTTGAGTCGGTCGTGGAGTTTTCCCATTAACTCCGCCGCTTTTATGTTTGCGGGGTCTTGTTCTTTATATACTTTCTTTTGATAGCCTAGAATGTAACCGAAGTGCTGAACATTGTTTACTAGGTCGTTGAGTTTAAATTCAATGTGTTTGTCTTCTTCTAAGTCGAAGAGGCGAAAGTTCTCAAAGTCGGATATGAGAATATACTTTGGTAGTTCGTGTTGTTTTAGTCCGTGCGTGTAGTCGATAGCTTGTTGGTAGGCTCTGTCGAGGTTTTTACCACGACTTTTCATTTCAATTAAGATGGTTCCCTTCCAAAGTAGGTCGATGTATCCATCTTTATCGTCAAGTTTCTTTACTCTGTGTTCAAACGTGCCAACCCGCTTACTGCTAATTCCAAATACATTAAAGAACTCCACGAGAAAGGGCTTTGCGTCTGCTTCTTCGTTTGAAGTGCCAGCCCACTCTTTTGAAAAGCTTAAAGCTCTATCTTTTATTTCGTTCCAACTTAATGCCATCGTCTAAATAGTTTGGTTGCTAAGGTAAATAATTTCTGTACTACACGCGAAGTGTGTGGTGGTAAAAAACAGCTCTTTTGCAAACTTGGTTTCTTGAGGTCGCCTTTGCGGTTTGCGAAAATGGTATTTTGTGCGGTGGCAAGTCTTTCAATCTTTTAATAGTCGTGCTGTTTTTTGCGGTAATTTTAATTCTATCTATCGTCGTTCAATCGTTTTATTTCTTCATTAGTCCATAAATTACATTCATAATTAAGATAGTATGTATTTCCATGGTTTACTATTTTTAGATATTTATCAATATCTTCTGTCGTAATTGAGATCGGTAGTACGTCTTCACTTTTACCTTGAATTTCTCTTATTTGAACTTCTTCATTCTGTAAATAAATTGTATGTTTTATAGAAAACTCACCTGTTTTTAAATCAAAACTGTTTTCCCAATAGTTTTTAGGATTGCCACCTCTTAATGAAATATAAAAGCAATACCAATTATTTGATATGTATTCTATACTGTATTCTTTTTCGATCATACCATCTATTGGGATATAAGAATGAATATTAATCACATTATTAGTAACACTAATGTGATTTTCCCACCTTATTGAAATAACATTATCTGTTTCAATAGATTTTACAAAAGATTTGTTCTCATGCTGGAATAAAACTATCAATCTATTACTTTCCCAATCCAGAGAATCCCTAATTATTATTGCATAATCGGTTAATGTATCTCTATTTATAAACCCTTTAGCTACATCTCTTATTTCATAATTGTCTGGAACAAATTCTCTAAACAACAATTCTAATGTATCTTTTTCAAGGCTATATACATTTTCATCCTTTGTGAATGCGAGGAGATTTATAGAGAATAAAAACCCAAAGAAGATCGAATATGTCAATCTTAAGACCAGATTATTCATAAATTCTTTTACTAAAATCATTGTTGTTTCTTAATTATTGAAATCCTGATTAACATAATACTTTTTAAGTTATGTTCAAAATTAAAATCGAATCAATCATTCATTTCATAATTATTAGTTGTTAGCTTAGTAATATTATTAGGCTACTAATATGATGAATTACCGCTAACGAGTAGGGCTTACTGGCAACCAATGTGTTGCGCCTGCCTTGATTGTCAGCAAACCCATGTTAGCGCCTAGGGCATTCTTCAATTAAAATTTTATAATCTTTCAGTCTTAGAGTATAATGCTATACGATAAATGTCTGGACAGAAGGATTTTTATACAAATAATTGATCAAAATATTAAGTGTAATAATCCGTTATAGATGTTTTATCACTTTGCATGGATTTCCTCCTGCAACAACATCAGAAGGCATATCGTGTGTAACAACACTACCAGCTCCAATTACTGTTCTTTCTCCAATCGTAACACCAGGACAAATAATTACACCCCCTCCAATCCATGAATTATTTCCTATGGAAATTGGTTTTGAATTTTCTAATCCTTTTGCACGAACTTGCCAATCTGTTGGATGTGTTGCAGAATACAATTGAACATTAGGACCAATCAACACATCATTCCCAATTGTCACAGGGCATGCATCTAAAATTGTGCAATTAAAATTGATAAAAACATTATCACCTAAAAATATTTGATACCCATAATCGCAATAAAATGGAGATTCTATCCAAACGTTTTTACCACATGCTCCTAAAAGCTTTTTTAGTATTGATTCTCTTTGCAATGTGGTCGCTTTTCCAATTTGATTCAATTCACTAAATAGATCATGAGCTACTTTTCTTTCCTCTATCAATTCGGTTGTAAATGAATTATAAAGTTCTCCATTAATCATTTTTTCCTTCTCTGACTTTCGATCCATGTTATTTCTAATCTATTTAAATCAAATGCATAATAAATTTTAAAAGCTGCCCAATTATGAAAAAGTAACTTTTCGTTTTAAAACTCTCTGTTAATATGCGGCACAACAAACGATATGTGCAATATTCGTAATGTTCTCGGTCTATCTTTTATACTTCTGCGCTAACTGCACTGTCTGAAAAACTAAAAATAGATAAAAAAAGGTACTTCACAATAGCCCAATGCAGGTTTTGGCGGACAATGAGAGCTTATTGTTTGTGATAAATGAGTGTTTGAAAACTTCTATATTTTTAGAAATATCGTTTTTTTAGCTTAAAATGCCCCTTTTCTGCCGCACAAGTGCATCGAGTGAGAAAACCCAATTATTTGATACAATAGTGCAGCAGCGCAGGGAAAAATGGAGTTTAAGATACGAACCTTAACGTCCCTTAATTATTTTATCTTCTCATTAACGTTTAATTAACGTGAAAAATTGGGGATAAGCAAAAAAACAGATCCATCCCAAACGTAGGGACAGCTCGCGAGCTGTCCGTTAAAACAAAAAAACGGACAAGTCGCGACTTGTCCCTACC
>JAGPHP010000149.1 GCA_018055415.1 Breznakibacter sp.
CGACAAAACTCAACTTCGAGACCTCTTCGATAGAACTAAATTTCAAAATGACAAAGAACGTTTTAGGCTTAATGAGCCAAATTTATTTAATTTTTAATTCGTCCCAATTTTAATGGGACACTAATGATAATGGATCATTTATTCGAGTCAAAATGTCATAATTGCTAGTAGTTAAAATGTCAAAAATTCACATTTTGTTTAAAGAAGTGACCTGTTTTCACACTCTTTTGAGTTGGCATATCGTTTGATTTAAAGTAGTTGTCAAGTAAAATATGTTTAACTTAATTTATGGAGGATTAAATTATGTCACTCGTTAAATTTTCTAATCAGTATCCGTCGTTGTTTGACCGCTTTTTTGAAAATGATTTATTTGATTGGTCAAATCGCAACTATTCAAACACCAATACAACCTTACCAGCCGTTAATATTAAGGAGAACGGCGATAATTTTGAGGTTGAAATGGCTGCACCAGGCTTCTCAAAGGAGGAGTTTAAAATTGAATTGAACAACGATCTTTTAACTATTTTCTCTGAAAAGAGATTGGAAAATGAGGTTCAAGAGGGCCAAACTTTCACCAAGCGAGAGTTTAGCTATCAGTCGTTTAGTCGCTCATTTACTCTCCCTCATACAGCCGATAGTGGAAAGATTGAGGCTAAGTATGAAAATGGAATATTGAGGGTCATCATCCCTAAAAAAGAGGAAGCTAAACCACTTCCATCTCGACAAATTTCCATTTCATAAACATCTGTTTTAAATACGTTTAGTTATTTTTTTGTTATTCTCTCGCAAAACCTACAAATGAAGGGTTTGCGAGAGAATTTTTTATCATCAATTGAGCAAATCTTAACAAAGTTTAATCATCTTTGCTCCCAATTCTCCACATTTATCAACTACTTTTGTGGAATATTATTGAACATTTCGATTTTCGATTCTAAATTCTTCTTTTCTACTCTTCTATAAATCTGGGTAAGTGGTAAATACAAAAACAGAGAACCTCTTTACAGCGAATTTCTTTTTAGCATGGGGCGCTAATTTTTTAATGGGATTTGCTTTTTATCTTTTAATGCCAACACTTCCATTCTATTTGGTTGAAAAATATGGTGCCGATAAAGGGGTGGTAGGATTAATTATGTCATCGTATGTCATTGCAGCTCTTTTAATCAGACCATTTTCAGGTTTTATGGTGGACACATTTAGCCGAAAAATGGTTTATATCATATCTTTTCTTCTTTTTGTCATACTAACAGGAGGATATGTTGTTGCGGCATCTATAACACTTTTATTTGTGTTACGCTTTTTGCACGGACTAACTTGGGGTGTTGTAACTACGGCTGGAAACACCATCTCTATTGATATTATGCCAGCTTCAAGACGCGGCGAGGGGATTGGAGTATTTGGCCTCTCATTGCCATTGTCGATGTCGTTTGGTCCAATGGCGGGTCTCTTTTTGTTCGACCATTTTACGTTTGAGGTAATCTTTTTTGTGGCCACTTTTATTGGATCTGTTGGTTTATTGGCCGCCTTTTTTATATCTGTCCCTGCCAAAGAGCATCACCATACATCGGTGCTCTCTCTTGATCGTTTTTTTATGGTGAAAGGGATTCCATTAGGGATTAATATGGCCATTATTTCATTTACTTATGGTATTCTCTTAGCATTTGGAGCCATGTTTGGTAAGGAGTTGAAAGTGGATAATACTGGTTGGTTTTTTACGCTGTTGGCGGTTGGAATGATAATTTCGCGTACTTTTTCGGGGCAGATGATTGATCGTGGAAAATTAAAAGCAGTTACCGTATTGTCATCTATTGCTCTGTTTATAGGTTTTATGTTGCTAGCATTTGCAAACTCTTCATTCATTTATTTTGGGTCGGCTCTGTTTATTGGTCTAGGGTACGGAGTCTTGAGCCCAGCATTTCAGACAATGTTTGTGAGTTTGGGAAACCATCATCAGAGAGGTACCGCAAATTCAACGTTTTTAACGGCATTTGATTTTGGAGTTGGATTAGGTATGTTGGGTGCAGGAAAGCTGGCCGAATTAACTTCGCTCTCAACAACTTTTACAATAAGTGCAGTTATCTGTATTTTTTCACTTATTTTTTTAGTTCGAGTGACTCTGCCATATCACCAAAAATATAAATTAGTGGGCAATTAAATTCAATGATTGTTCGTTATTGTATCAAATTTAAATTTTTAAAATGCGCATAACTATTTTATCTATTTTCCTAACCTTTTCGTTCGTCCTTTCAGCTCAAAAGACGCCTTTTAAGAGCCATTTTAAAATGGGAAAAGCATTAGCTGATAGCGGTGATTATTCCAATGCAAAAGTGGAGTTGTTAAAGGCATACTCTATCAATAAAAAAAGCGACTCTTTGCTTAATGAGTTGGCTTACTGTTATTATCAAACTAATAGCTATCGAACAGCCATCGATTATGCAAATAAGCTCATAAAATTAAAAACAGCTGTTAGTGCAGATGGGTATGTGGTTAAATGTGCTAGTTATGAAGGATTAAAAAAGAGAGATTTTGCTCTTCATCATTATCAAAAAGGGGTAGATCTTTATCCTCAAAAACACGAATTAAATTTAAACTATGCTCTGGCGCTATTTTCTGCAAAAGAGTATTCAAAGGCCGAATACTATGCCGCTCAGGCCGTATTAACAAACAAACGAAATGATCAGGCTCATTATCTATTGTATAAAATAGCTGTGGTTCAAGATAATAGACCAAAGGCGCTACTGTCAGCACTCTATTATGCACTTTTGCTTCAGGATGAGGAGCAGTGTAATGAGGCTTATCGCTTAGTCTTAAAATTGTGGTGGCAAGAACCTAGCTTGGAAGGAAATAAGTTAATGCGAAATGTACATTCAAATATCGATTTTGATGGTTTTGGATCCATTGAAACCCTTGTAAATGAGGCTAATAGTGTATTTGTGGTTAATATGACACCAACCGAGGAATTGGCTAAGATGACCGAAGCTAATAAGAAGCTATTTGATTGCATATTAGAGAATTATAAATTATATCCCGATAATTTTTGGTGGGAGTTCTATGGCCAATTTTTGGGGGAGATGGGTGGCAAGAACTTTGCAGAATCATGTACTTTCTATCTTGCGCGCAACAGCTACAAGGCCGAGGTGCTATCACTTGTTTCGGGCGAAGTAGGTGACTTTTCGAAATTTTCATATTGGTTAGAATTACAGTTTATAAAGTAATCTTTAATCAAAAAAATATTTTTTATTGATATTTATTAATCAAATTACATAAAATTACTATCTTAGGGGTGTAAAGATTAACAATTTTAAATTGATAGAGCTATGAAGAAGATAATTACAAAACATTTTCAATACACAGGAACAGATGATTACGATACAGCAATAGATATTCAGCTAAATATCTTTTTCGAAGAAAATAAGGTTAGCTCGGATGATATTATTGATATTAAGTATTGTGCACATGATACTGGTGGCGTTTCTACTTATTCGGCCTTGCTTATTTATGAAGGTTAGTAACCATTAAGATTTCATAGAAGGAGACTATTCATTTCGAGTAGTCTCTTTTTTTTGCTTATGCCATGTTTTTGATGAATGAGGCTTAAAATATACTCTAAATATTTAATAAGTGTAAAAAAAAGTGTAATTTGAAAAGTGCAATAGTGACGGAGGTGGTTTAAAACAGTTCTTATATTTTTTAGAGTACCGTTTTCTAAAAATTAATCTGAATTACTATGAAAATAGTTGTTTTTGGTTCTACAGGCAAAACAGGGCAATTGCTGGTAAAAAAAGCATTGCAAGAGGGACATGAAGTCATAGCCTACTTGCGGAGTGAGTCGCTACACAAGCTTAAGCATAACCATTTTATTAACATTCATCATCCAAAGTTGAAGCTTATTGAGGGGACTCTTGATGATCGAGATAAGATGAGAGTAGCCTTAGCTGGCGCCGATGTTTGTTTGTCGGCTTTAGGTGGTGAGTCGCGTATTAAACAATCGGAACAGTTTACGAGTGGACTTGCCACGATGATTGCACTTATGGAGGAGTTGAATGTTAAGCGATTTATCTATTTGTCGATGCTAGGAGTGGGGGAGAGTCGTTATTTTATGAGTCGTTTTATACGATTTGTAATTTGTGATTTGCTCTTGCGGGTTCCAATTTCAGACCATTCTATTAATGAAGAGCGCATAAAAGCAAGCCATTTGGATTGGACAATTATCAGATCGGGTTGTTTGAGTGATGGCCCCAAAAGTTCAATCGAAAAGCATGGTTGTGAGCAAATTACAATCAGTGATAGCACTGATATTTCAAGGGCTAATGTTGCTCAATTTATGTTGAAGCAGATCACTGCGAATGAATATATTCAAAAATGCGGTTGGATGTTTGAAGCGTAGAGTGGTTACATTTTTTTTAGAATTTGTCTAAAGAGATTATGGATGTTAGAGTGATTATTGGTTGGATTATGATAGTGGCGGCAATTTCAATGATTACCTCCCTTGTTGTGCCAGTCAAATACAAGTGGTTTATGCCACTTTTTGCCGTTATTACCAACTCGGTGTTAAGCACCATTCTTGCAGTTTTGGCACTTACTCAGGGTACTCAGTTCGCTCGCTTGCTAATGCCCCATCATCTGGGCGAGATGGTGATCATGGTTGATGGACTCTCGGCTTGGTTTATCATCATTATAAATTTTACGGTATTAAATGGTCTAATTTATGGTTCGGGTTACTTAAAGAGTTACTCGCATTTAGAGGTTAACCTTCAAATTCACTGGATATTTTATATTTTATTACATACATCGCTTCTTTTGGTAACGATGTTTGATAGTGGGTTGCCATTCTTGTTTGTTTGGGAGATGATGTCGTTGGCTACAATGATGTTGTTATTGTTTGAATATCAGCATAAAGAGACCCTGCGTGCAGGATTGAATTTTATGGTGCAGATGCATATTTGCGTTCTCTTTTTGATTGTTGGATTTATCTTGCTTTATGTCACTGTGGGTGAGTGCAGCTTTACTGCTTTAGCAAAACTTACCAAGTCTAATTACGCACTCTTAATAGTTGTACTTCTAATTGTTGGATTTGCCATTAAAGCAGGATTTATCCCGTTTCATACGTGGTTGCCAGTTGCTCATCCAGCAGCCCCCTCGCATGTGTCGGGGGTAATGTCTGGGGTAATTGTGAAGATGGGTATTTACGGCGTTTTAAGAGTGGTTGCCAATGTGCATTTTGATCAGATGATGATTGGAGAGATCATGGTTGTAGTATCAGTATTAACAGCCATTTATGGAATAGCCAATGCTGCGGTAGTCTCTGATTACAAGCGAATGTTGGCTTTTTGTACCATCGAAAATATTGGAATTATTGGTGTGGGTGTGGGTGTTGGTTTGATTGGAGTAGGTATTAATAATTCTACACTTATTGCACTTGGTTACGGCGCAGCTCTTTTGCATACGCTCAATCATGCTCTGTTTAAGTCGCTTCTTTTCTTTGGGGTTGGTAGCATTTATCAGCAAACCCACACGCGTAATATCGAAAAACTTGGTGGATTAATTAAGAAGATGCCCGTAACAGCCATCTTTTTTCTGGTTGGAGCATTAGCTATTGGAGGATTACCGCCATTTAACGGGTTTATATCGGAGTTTATTCTCTATTTTGGTCTTTTTGAGGGTTTTAGTTTCTATGCATCTACATCTTATGTTGTTGCTTTACTCTTAACCAT
>JAGPHP010000150.1 GCA_018055415.1 Breznakibacter sp.
ATACTCAACGAAACTCCAGCAATGCGCTGAGCAACATACAAACTTAAAATTTTGCTATTGGTATCCTCCACAATGCGCGCAATCTCACTCATCGAATAGTTAATCGGCTCCACATCTAGTTCCAAGATCGTTCCAGGTGTTGAGGCAGCTAAAAGAGACGAAACACTCTGCACCAAATCGGATAGAGTCACAACTCCCAAAAATTGCTTATCTACACTTAAAACAGGCAGAAGAGTTAATTTCAAACGTCCAATAAGTTCAATCGCATCAAAGACATGCTGATATTCAAACAAATAAGGCTTAACATACTCCAAAGAGTAGCTTCGTAGTGGCAATTGCGTCCCGTTTTGGTCAAAAATCTCACTATCAGAGATCAAACCCATAAACTGCCCATGCTCAACAATAGGAAGGTGAGACACCTTGTATATATCCATACTCTGAAGAGCAAATTGACCACTATCGTCTAGAGAGAGTGGAGATATAGTTTCAGAGATTAAATCTTTTATAAACATCGCGTTTGCTATTGAAAATCATATTACATTTGCACCTTCATTTTACACATTGTGGCTGTGTAGTATGAATATAACGAATTAAAGTGCCACTTGTTACAAAATAGGGATATTTTTTGCCCCATTTAAAGCTTTATCGCAAAACCAAATTCACAATGATAAAACTAAGTGTAAACATAAACAAAATTGCAACACTGCGCAATTCCAGAGGAGGTAATATGCCAAATGTTGCTCAAGCATCGATTGATATTCAAGAGATGGGTGCAGATGGCATCACCGTACATCCACGCCCAGATGAGCGCCACATCACCTATAAAGATGTCTATGATATTAAACCTCTCATAAAGACCGAATTTAACATTGAAGGTTATCCCTCGGAAAGTTTTATTGAGATGGTTTTAAAAATTCAACCACAACAGGTTACTCTTGTGCCAGATCCACCAGAAGCTTTAACTTCAAACGCTGGTTGGGACACAAAAACTCATTTAGAGTTTTTAAAAGAAGTTATAAGCCGATTTAGCGAAGCTGGTATTCGTACATCAATTTTTGTGGACACCAACCTCGAAAACGTAGAATTTGCAGCCAAAACTGGCACCGATCGCATTGAACTCTATACAGAGCCCTATTGTGCAAATTACAAAATCAACAAAGAGAACGCTGTTAAGCCATTTGTTGAAGCTGCTAATTTGGCTAAAAAACTTGGACTTTCGGTAAATGCGGGTCATGATTTGAACCTCGAAAACTTGAAATACTTTGCACAACAGATCCCATTTCTAAAAGAGGTATCTATTGGTCATGCACTTATTTCAGATGCTCTCTACTTAGGACTCTCTGAAACCATAAAAAGATACAAAGAGCAACTAAGCTAATTAGCATGAAGCTTTTTTTTAGAGAGTATGGAGCTGGCAATGAGACTCTTATAATCACACACGGATTATATGGCTCATCAGACAATTGGGCAACTATTGCACGGGAACTTGGTGATAAGTTCAGGGTTATTGTAGTTGATTGTCGCAACCACGGCAAATCGCCTCACGCGTCAAGCCATACTTACAACGACATGGCCAATGATCTGGTAGAACTACTTGATGATTTAGAAATTAAAAGCTCAAATTTCGTAGGACATTCGATGGGGGGTAAATGTGTGATGCAACTAGCCCTCTCCTACCCCGAGCGTATAAAAAAAATGGCCATTTTAGATATTGCGCCCAAGAGTTACGCCACCTTTCACAACTACGGTACTTTTACAAACAACCATACAGCCATTCTGAAAGCAATGCTCAAAATAGACTTTACTAAATTACAAAGTCGCATGGAGATTGAGCAACATTTAAAAGATGAGATAAAAGATGAGTCCGTGTGCAACTTTTTGCTTAAGAACATTGCTCGCACACACGATGGGCATTTCTGTTGGAAACTAAACGTAACCGCTTTAAACGACAATTTGGGTGAAATTCTTGACGGTTTTTCACACTATGCAAATGATACATTTATCCCGTTTAAAGGAGAAGTAATCTTTTTGCGCGGTTCAAACTCCTCCTATTTTGCTGATGAAGATTTACATTTAGCACGTAAATTTTTCCCTCGCGCAGAGCTCACAACCATTCCAAATGCAGCTCATTGGTTACATGCCGAGCAGCCTAAACTAGTTACCAATAGCCTTATCTATTTCTTCGATTAAGATTAACATTTTTTTAACCCTTAACCTGTTGTTTGAACAAGTTAATTCGTCAAAAATCACTAATTTGGCACTCTAAAAATTGATTATTACCTATTTATGGCTACAAATACGAATCAACAATTTGATAAGATCATTTCTATTTGCCAAGATATCTTCGCTAAAAAGATGAAAGATTATGGAACAGCGTGGAGAATTCTACGACCTAGTTCTATTACCGATCAGATATTTATAAAAATCCAGCGCATCCGAAGTATTGAAACCAAGGGGTTTTCAAAAGTTAACGAAGGGGTTCGAGACGAGTACATTGGCATAATAAACTATGCTTCGATGGGGATTATACAGCTTAAACTCGGATATAGTGATAAACCCGAGATGAATCACGAGGAGGCACTCAAGCTCTATTTATCCAACTTAAATGCGGCTAAAGAGCTGATGATCAGCAAAAACCACGACTACGACGAAGCTTGGCGTAAGATGAGACTAAGTTCAATCACGGATTTGATGCTGATGAAAATTCATCGCACCAAACAAATTGAAGATAACGAAGGAAACACCATCATATCAGAAGGGATTGACGCTAACTACTTAGACTTGATTAACTACGCCATCTTTGCCATGATAAAAATTGAGTTTGGCGATCAACTAGAAAACAACTAAAAGCAGAAAAGAGATAGTTCTAACAATAAGAAAACAGATCATATGAAAAAAGTTATTATTGTAAGCAGATGGATGATAGCTATTCTATTTATTTTTTCGGGCTTTGTTAAAGCAATTGATCCCATTGGCGGGGCAATAAAATTTAACGACTATTTTCAAGCCCTACACCTATCAGCGCTAAAGCCAATAGCTTTATGGCTCGCAGTACTACTAGCCGCTGGTGAGTTTTTAATAGGCATACACCTACTTTTTAACGTTAGACGCTGGCTAGCAACATGGTCTGCCATGATTTTTATGCTATTTTTTACCTTACTAACCTTTTACAGTGCAATATTTAACCCAGTAAGCGATTGCGGATGTTTTGGAGATGCTCTAAAACTCTCTAATTGGGAGACATTTTTTAAGAATATCATCTTTCTGATACCCACAACCCTTCTGTTTTTCTATAGAGATAAGCGAGAATATGGACTTTCGAATGGAAGAAAGTGGAGTATTACCGCTTTTTTCACTACTATAATACTTGCCGTTTCAATTTACGGCATATCCCATCTCCCACTTATTGACTTTAGACCATTTAAGGTTGGAAACAACATCCAAGAAGGAATGAGCATTCCTGCCGGAGCAGAACAACCAGTTTTTGAAACAACATTCATCCTCTCCAAAAACGGAATTAATGAAGAGTTTACAATGGAAAACTATCCATACAAAGATAGCAGCTGGGTATTTGTTGAGAGTAAAACGAAGACTATTAAAGAGGGATATATTCCGCCTATTCATGATTTTTCGCTTTCGACAAGCGGTGGAGTTAATGAAACCGAGAGCATATTAGAAAATTCTCAACCAATATTTTTACTTATCTCACCCAAAATTGAAAACGCCAATATTAAATCGATAAGGAAGATGATGGAGTTGCAGGCACAATGTAATGAGCTCAACTACCCTTTTTATTTGGTTACAAGTTCGGGTAACGAGGCACTACAAGAGTTTGAAGTAAAGACAGGTGCAGGATTTGATATTTTAAAAGCAGATGAAACACTATTGAAGACTATCACCAGAGCCAATTTGGGATTAATGGTTTTGCAAAAAGGGACAATTTTAGGCAAATGGAATGCAAATTTCACCCCTTCAGTTGCCGAATTCAAGAATCCAGTAGGTGCTGCACTCCATTTTCAAACAACGAGCAGAAAATATGCATATTTACTCGTAATTCTATTTTTAACCACTACTTTTGCACTCGGAATAATTTCAAAAAGAAAATAAGTATATAATTAATTAAGCAAGAAAAATGAGAAAGAACATCGTTGCAGGAAACTGGAAAATGAACAAAACCGTTCAAGAAGGTATTGCATTAGTAAAAGAATTAAACGAAGTATTAGCTGCTAACAAGCCAAATTGTACAGTTATTATTGGCACACCATTCACTCATATCACCGAGGCTGTAAAAACTGCCAACAAAGCGGTTATTAGTGTTGCTGCACAAAACTGTGCAAACAAAGAGAGCGGTGCTTATACTGGCGAAATCTCTGCAGCTATGATTAAATCAACAGGTGCTGAATATGTTATCTTGGGTCACTCTGAGCGTCGTCAATATTATGGCGAAACTAACCAAACTTTAGTTGAAAAGACTGATTTAGCTTTAGCTCACGGTTTAACTCCTATCTTCTGTATTGGTGAGGTATTAGCTGAGAGAGAAGCAAACCAACACTTCAACGTTGTTAAATCTCAAATCGAGGAGGCTTTATTCCACCTATCGGCTGAAGCTTTTGGTAAAATCGTATTAGCTTACGAACCAGTTTGGGCAATTGGAACAGGCAAAACCGCTTCATCTGACCAAGCACAAGAGATCCACGCATTTATTCGTGAAACTGTTGCAGCGAAATATGGTAAGGCGGTAGCTGATAACTGCTCTATTCTTTATGGTGGTAGCTGTAACGCAGGTAACGCTAAAGAACTTTTTGGCAAACCTGATGTTGACGGCGGTTTAATTGGTGGTGCATCGTTAAAAGCAGCTGATTTTGCAGCTATTATTGCAGCATTTTAATTAGCTAACAAAATAAATTTCAAAAGGCTTCTTCTCACGAAGAGGCCTTTTTTATTCATACAGAGCACCTTATATCAATAGAGCAAATAAATAGCATTAAAATGGGATATTTTTATCAGTTTTTTTGTCATATTCATTTGCATTTAAAAGCTAAAACATTACCTTTGCACCGCAATTGAATGATTGCAGGTCATGGCGAAGTAGCTCAGCTGGTTAGAGCGCATGATTCATAATCATGAGGTCGGCGGTTCAAGCCCGCCTTTCGCTACTGAAAATGAGAGAGTTACAAGGGTTAAATCTTGTAACTCTTTTTTATTTGCATACAATTTGCATACAAAAACGCCCCAAAACACCTCTTTGATGCTTTTAGATTTTCTATATAATTTTAGATGATTTTAGAATAGCTTATTAATTTCCAAATTCGCTACTTTTCCCCACTAATACGAGCCAGAAATTTGAACCATTATTTAATCAAGTTTGAGTTATTAGAAGACTGGATATTATCTTCGAGAATATATATTATTTTCCTATTTTTTATTTCAGGACTTTTCACATTATATCTTTGAGAGAAACCCGAACCTCTTTAAAAGGGAAAGACTCTTCGGGGATGTCAGCCCCCACCCTCCTCTGTTCAAAAATTTTCTAGCAATCTCTCCACAAATAACAACAGCTCAAAATTCAAATACCCAGATTTGTAAGCTCCCCTAAAAACAGGACAGTATAAAAGTAGAATTTTATTTAATTTTATGCTGTATGAAAAGAAAGAACTTTAATGCTTCACAGATTGCCTCAATCTTGAAGGAGTTTGAAAATGGAAA
>JAGPHP010000026.1 GCA_018055415.1 Breznakibacter sp.
GTGAATATGGTTGGAATGGAGTTTAAGTATTTCCTTTCAGATGGTCTTGCTTTAAAATTCATTGGTGGAGGACAAACTAGCTACACACCTGCCCAGAATGCTATTCCTGGAACAAGTGATGGTAGTTATGATCCTACTACTGATATCCCTGCATTTGCCGAGGTTGAGGAAGAGAACGTTAATCAGTATCTATTTCAAGTTGGTGCGGATAAGTATTTTATAAAAAACAATGTTGCACTTTATGGTGGTGGTGTTGTTGGTTTTAGATATGGTTCGGCTCAGTCTAAGAGTATTTCTGAAACCTCTTCGGGAACTTCAATTTCTGAAGTATATGGTTACTATGGCGCACTTAATTGCGGCGCAGAGTATGGAACAGCAGAAGGACTTTTTATCGGTCTTGAAATTCAACCTGTATCATTATCTTACAATGTTGGTACTATTGAACCAGTTCCAGGTGCTTCTCAAACATCTACAAATACAACTTTTGGATTTTTTGTATATCCAATGTTGCGAGTTGGTGTGAATTTTTAATCAGATTATATTTTATTGCAAAAGGCGCTCATGTTTGGGCGCCTTTTTTTTGTAATAAACAAACTGTTATCAAAGCAATATTTATCCTTTTATTCGCTTTTATTAATTCGAATTTTTAAATCTTTTTCATTAGCATATCGCTTGCTGATTATTTACCTTTGTTCCTCCAATTTAAAATGATAATGAACAATATAAAATCACCTTTAACAATTGTCGCATCTATTCAGTTTAAGCCTGTTATGGCTGACATTGATGCTACAATTGCATTGCTCGATCCCTTAATGGATTTGGCTTTTACCGCCGATTTAGTGGTTCTTCCAGAGTTGGCTTCTACTGGTTATAGCTTTTCAAGTAGAGATGAGGCGTTGGGATGTGCCGAGGAGGTCTTGTATAGTAAGTTTATAAAGTTTTTGGAGCAGAAGGCTAAAAAGCATAACTATTTGGTTGTTGCAGGGATGAACGAACTAGAAGATGGGTTGCTTTACAATAGCTCAATTTTAGTCGGGAAAGGTGGTTTAGTTGGGCGATATCGTAAATTACACCTTTTTGATAAGGAAGGTGTAATTTTTGAGCCGGGTAATCTAGGACTACCTGTTTTTGAAACGCATCTTGGAGTCATTGGAATGTTAGTGTGTTACGATTGGATGTTCTCCGAGCCTTGGCGTGTATTAGGTTTGAAGGGAGCTGATATTGTTTGTCATCCGGCAAACTTGGTCTTACCTTATTGTCAAACTTTTTTACCTACACACAGTTATATTAATGGTTATCCAATTATTTCTGCTAATAGAGTTGGAGAGGAGAGGGGAGTTCAATTTTCTGGAGGTTCTATTGTTGTGGACAACAAAGGTGTAACGCTTGTAAAAGCAGGTGCCGATACAGAGATTTTATGGTGCGAACTAGACCTGAATTTGTCAAAAAATAAGGTGATTTTTCAACGTAACGATCTATTTAAAGATAGACGTGAGGATGTTTATGGAAATCTAAATTTATAGATTGATGGAGGTTGTTGAGCAAAAGAGAGAGATTCGCAAATTAGTTGGAGAGTGGGGAAGTCAGTTTCCGGATAATTTGAAAAGAGAGCAGGAGACAAAGTTGTATGCCCTACTGGAGCGTGTTCCTCAGTTTTTTGAAGCGAAGAAAATAGCATTTTATTGGTCGCTTAAGAGTGAGTTTTTTACCCATGATTTTATTAATAAATGGGCAGATAAGAAGGATATATATATCCCTAAAGTTCAAGGGGACGAGTTGGTTTTTTGTAAATATACTGGTGAAAATTCGTTGACACGAGGAACGATTCGTGATCTTTTAGAGCCTACTGGTGAAGTTTATACTGGTGATTTTGATTTGATAATTGTGCCTGGTATTGCATTTACTGAAAGAGGGGATAGATTGGGTCGTGGTGGTGGTTATTACGATCGATTTTTGGGTCGTACAAAAGCCTATAAGTTGGCTCTTTTGTATGATTTTCAGTTAATTACGGAGTTACCTATTGAAGAGCATGATGTGCGTGTTGATTTTGTATTAGCCTATAAAGGATAGCGTAATTATAGTTTAAAGAGAACGTTTTTGTAAGTTCTATTGATATTTATATAGAAATATGTTAAAGCAGAGAATTAAAGAGTTGATCAAGGAGAATTATGAGGAGATTCTTTCAATCCGTCGTCATATTCATCAACATCCAGAGTTGAGTTTTGAAGAGTATAATACTTCTCAATTTGTTGCGAAGAAGCTAGAGGAGTATGGGGTGCCATTTAAGCAAGGGTTTGTAAAAACAGGTATTGTTGGGCGCATTGAGGGTAAAAATCCTTCGAAACGAGTTATTGCTTTGCGTGCAGATATGGATGCTTTGCCCATAGAAGAGGCTGTGGAGTGTGTTTATAAGTCTCAAACAATGGGTGTTATGCATGCGTGTGGACATGATGCTCATACGGCTTCATTGCTTGGTACAATCAAGGTGCTAACACAATTAAAGGATGAGTTTGAGGGTACCATATTAGTTATTTTTCAACCAGGAGAAGAGTCTTTCCCTGGTGGTGCTAAGCTTATGATGGAAGAGGGTGCTTTAAATGATCCTAAGCCAGAATTGATTATTGGTCAACATGTATTACCTGATATGGCTACTGGGAATGTGGGCTTTAGGGGCGGATTTTATATGGCAAGTGGCGATGAAGTTCACATGGTGATTACTGGTAAGGGTGGTCATGCTGCTATGCCTCATACCCTTACAGATACCGTTTTGGTAACATCGCATATTATAGTGGCATTGCAGCAGATTGTGAGCCGTTTTGTGCCTGCGGATATCCCTACAGTACTCTCTTTTGGAAAAGTAATAGCCAATGGGGCTACGAATATTATACCCGAAAAAGTTGTTGTTGCAGGGACTTTGCGTACTTTTAATGAGGAGTGGCGCGCTAAAATAAAGAGCAAAATCAGAGAGATTGCTACTGCAACTGCCGAGATGATGGGAGCGCATGTAGAAATTGATATCAAAGATGGCTATCCAATGGTGTTTAATAACGAGGAGGTTACGCAAAAGTGTCAGCAATTTGCCGAGGAGTTTCTTGGTGCAAAACATGTTGAGGCTATGACAATTAGAATGACAGCCGAAGATTTTGGATATTATACTCAGGCATACCCAGCAACATTCTATCGCTTTGGGGTTAAGCAGGATGATGGGGTTGCTACAGGTGCGCTTCATACACCGCAGTTTAATTTAAATGAACGTTCACTTGAAACATCATCTGGCTTAATGGCATGGTTGGCAATTAATCTTTTAAAAGGGTAATTACTTATCAACACCTTTTGTTTATAAATTGAGAATAAGTGAAAGAGAAGATACACCAATGTGATATGACGTTGGTGTATCTTTGTCTTAATATAAAAATGGGCAAAAAATTATGAGAAAGAAGTTTTCGTTAAAGAAGAGAGCAAAGTCATTTACATATGCATTTGCAGGGGTTAAACTCTTACTGAAAGAGGAACATAATGCTTTAATACACCTATTTGCAACTGTTTTGGCGATTAGTTTAGGGGTATTTCTCAAAATATCATCAATTGAATGGATGTTTGTTTTAGTATCCATCGGATTGGTTTTTTCGGCCGAGCTTTTTAATACAGCCATTGAACATCTGTGTAACTACATCTCTCCAATGAATAATGCAGTAATTAAAAAGGTTAAAGATTTGGCTGCAGCAGGAGTATTGATGGTGGCTATTGCTGCATTTCTGGTTGGAGCAATTATTTTTATTCCAAAAATTGTAGAACTACTCTCGTAATTTAAAGATGGCTGATTTTAAAGGATACAAAAAAAGAGAACAAGCTCCTGTTGATGGGAATTTGATTGGGAAGGTGCCTCCTCAAGCAATAGAGACTGAGGAGATTGTGCTAGGTGCGTTGTTGCTTGAGAAAGAGCCGTTTATGACTGTTTCTGAGTTCTTGAAGCCTGAGTGTTTTTATGTTGAGTCGAATCGAAAAATATATACCGCTCTCTTAAATTTACATGCGCTTGATGCCCCTGTCGATTTAATGTCGGTTTGTAATGAGTTGTCGCGTTTGAAGTGGCTAGAGGATGTGGGGGGATATGTGCATATTGCGCAATTAACGTCAAAAGTGGCATCAGCTGCCCATATCGAGTTTCATGCTCGAATTATTTGGCAAAAGTATATTCAGCGTGAAATTATTCGCATATCAACCGTTATCCAAACAAAGTCTTTTGATGAGGCGAGTGACGTTAACGATCTTCTGAACGAGGCCGAGAGTTCGTTTTTCATGCTTTCACAAGGAACTATAAAAAACGAGGTTACTCAAATTGCCCCTGTTATCAAGGAGGCTTTGGAGATGTTGCAACGCAATATGGCTCGTAAAGATGGTCTGACGGGTGTTCCATCAGGGTTCACAGCACTGGATCGAATGACCTCGGGATGGCAAAATTCTGATATGATTGTTATCGCAGCACGTCCAGCGATGGGTAAGACGGCTTTTATTCTGTCGATGACACGTAATATGGCTGTTGCACATAATAGTGGAGTGGCTATCTTTTCGTTAGAGATGTCAAATGTACAGCTTGTGAATCGTTTGATTGTTTCTGAAACCGAGATTGATGCTGATAAGATAAAACGTGGACGTTTGATGCCTCAAGAGTGGGTACAACTAGAGCAACGTGTGCAAAATTTGATAAATGCCCCTATTTATATTGATGATACGGCGGGACTCTCTATTCTTGAGCTTCGAACCAAGTGTCGTCGCTTAATGAATACACATAAGAATAATCCCGACAAGCAGGTAAAGATGATTTTGATCGATTATTTGCAGCTGATGACGGCTAGTGGCATGAATCCGGGGAGTCGTGAGCAGGAGGTGAGTTTGATCTCTCGTTCATTAAAAGGATTGGCTAAGGAGTTAAATGTGCCTATTGTAGCACTATCTCAGTTGAATCGTGGTGTCGAGGGGCGTTCTGGTAAAGATAAACGTCCTCAATTGAACGACTTACGCGAATCGGGTGCGATTGAGCAGGATGCCGATATGGTGCTTTTTATCCATCGTCCCGAATATTATCAAATATTACAAGATGAGGAGGGTAATTCGCTTGTAGGTATTGCCGAAATCATTATTGCCAAGCATCGTAATGGTGCCGTGGGGGATGTGAGACTGCGATTTAGAAGCGAGTTGGCTCGTTTTGAGGATGTTGAAATAGCTGATTTTGGTGGCATAGGCAATGCATCTAATATGACTTTCTCATCGAAAATGAATAGTGTTCCTCCAATTCAGTCTAATAATAGCTCGTTTGGTGGACCTGTTACGGGCACTGGGCTTTCGCCATTTCCAGAGGTTGGGGGTAACGACGTTCCTTTTTAAAAAAATATAGAATTGGGTTGGTTTTTTAATTAGTTCACTTGTTTGCTAGTGATATTATATTTTTATTTACATAAATTAACAGATGTATAATAATAGATATAATGGGTTTACAGGAAGAGTTAGAAAATGAGGGCAACTGGTTGTTTAAACACCGAAGTAACTTGCCAATTGTTCTTATCGTTATAGGGTTACTATTCTTTCTATTACAGGAGCGTTCATCAACATTTTTAATGGAGATGGTGGCGTTGACGGTTTCATTGATTGGTTTACTTATAAGGATTATTACAGTAGGTTATACTCCTTCAAATACATCGGGGCGAAATGTGCATGGGCAAGTTGCCAGCACTATAAATAATAGTGGGATATACTCCTTGGTTCGCCATCCACTCTATTTAGGTAATTACTTTATGTGGATAGGACCTCTGCTTTTAACAATGAATCTATATCTGCTAATTATTCTTACGCTTGTGTATTGGATTTATTATGAGCGAATTATGTTTGCCGAAGAGCAGTATTTACGAGAAAAGTTTGGTAGTGATTATGTTGATTGGTCAAACTCGACACCCACCTTTATTCTGAGATTAACTGGATATAGGAAGCCATATTTGCCATTTAGTTTTCGAAAAGTTTTAAAAAGAGAGAAGAATGGGCTGTTAGGGATTTTCACCGTTTTACTCCTTATGAATGGTGCAAGGCATTTGTATAGACCTGAAAGTGAGTTGAATATGATCTTTTTTGTGGGTTTTGTTATCTCATTAGTGGTGTATGTTATAATTAAGCTTATTAAAAGGAAGACGCAGTGGCTTGAGCAAGAGGGACGTTAGGTCTATCTAAATAGTTTTGATTATCCCCAGATTGTGTTTGCATTATCTGGGGCTAATTATTTTATTGGTAAGTTTTTGATAAAAGTCTATTAGTTTTAAAAAATAGTGCTTTTCTTTGCATTATTATCGTTCTTTGATTGTATTAAAAAAAGTTGGGTTCTTTAAGGACTAAAAGGGAATCGTGTGAAATACACGGGCTGACGCGCAACTGTAACTCTGTATCTGTTTAGATAGATGCATTTCAACATTTATACCACTGTTTTTTAATGGGAAGGTTGTTGATTAGGAGAAGCCAGGAGACCTACCTAACTTCAATGATTGCTTTCGCGAAATTAAGCATAATCTAATCTTTCATACCCTTTTTACATATTGGGTATTACTCTTTAATTATTCTCCATTTCATTGTTGGCTTTTGTTGGTAAATGCAGTTATTGAATTGTATCGTTTTATCGTATAATTCAATTCATTATGATCTATTTAATCACTGGAGGAGAGCGTTCAGGAAAGAGTTCTTATGCCCAGCAATTAGCCCTGTCCTTATCCACTTCTCCTACCTATTTAGCCACAGCTCGAAAATGGGACAGCTCTTTTGAAAAGCGTATTGAACGCCATCAGGCAGAACGTGGGGCACAATGGAAAAATTTGGAGGTAGAGAAAGAGATTGGCAGTTGTGCACTTGACGGTGAAGTTGTAGTGATAGATTGTGTAACTCTCTGGCTTACAAATTATTTCACGGATAGTGATGGTGATGTGAATTTATCGTTATCACTGGCTAAAGCCGAATTCGAAAAGATTTCGGCACAAAATGCTACCCTCATCTTTGTAACCAATGAAATTGGAATGGGACTCCATGCTACTACTCCGTTGGGACGTATGTTTGTAGAGTTGCAAGGGTGGATGAATCAATATATTGCCTCTAATGCCAATTGTGTAAAATTTATGGTTTCGGGAATTCCTTTGACAATTAAAGAGTAAAGTGTTTGCGATTTTTAGCAAATCGCATGCAATAGATCATTCGTAGAATTTAATTATCACTACTAAATATTTAAAAATGAAGACTTTTGCTATTAAACCAGTTAACCGTAGTTTGACGGATCGTTTACAACATAAAATTGATTTTAAGACTAAGCCTCTCGGCTCTTTGGGGAGATTAGAGGATTTAGCACTTAAGATAGGACTAATTCAAGAAACCATTTCCCCACAACTGACGAATCCACACATGGTAATTTTTGCCGGTGATCATGGGGTAGCCGAAGAGGGAGTAAGTGCTTTTCCTCAAGAGGTAACCTTTCAAATGGTGTATAATTTCTTGCAAGGTGGAGCTGCCATTACAGTACTTTGCGAGCAGAATGGAATTGCTTTTAAGGTTGTTGACGCAGGGGTGAAACATGAATTTGAGTCACATCCTAACCTAATTAAGATGAAGGTGGCCAATGGAACTCAAAACTTTGCAAATGGCGCAGCCATGTCGTTGGAGGAGCTTGATATTTCACTTTCGAATGGAGCGAAGGTGGTTGATGAAATCTTTGCACAAGGGTGTAATATTATTGGTTTTGGCGAGATGGGAATTGCTAATACCACTTCCGCATCAGCTTTAATGCACGTGTTTACTGGTATTCCAATTGCGAATTGTGTTGGTAAAGGTACAGGAATTAATTCGGAAGGTCTCAGGATAAAAGAAGAGGTTCTAGAGCGCGCCATGCAGAGTAACTCGCAAGCTAAATCGGCTCATCAAAAGCTTGCTGCCTTTGGTGGATTTGAAATTGCTCAGATGGTGGGTGGGATGTTAAGGGCGGCCGAGTTAAAAATGGTTGTGATGGTTGATGGTTTTATTGCTACATCGGCATTTTTGGCAGCAACACAAATTGATGGAAATATCTACGATTATGCCATATTTACACACCAGAGTGAGGAAAATGGTCATAAAATGATGCTTGCATATTTAAATGCGCAACCACTTTTAAGTTTAAACATGCGTTTAGGTGAGGGATCGGGCTGTGCTGTTGCCTATCCTATCATCAAATCGGCAGTGACATTTTTAAATAAAATGGCAAGTTTTGAGGCGGCAGGAGTTACTAATGCAGAAGATATTGCAGCAAATGTTTAAAAAGGAGCTAGAAATATTTTTGACGGCCGTGATGTTTTACACACGGATTCCAACGCCACGATGGGTAAATTATTCGCCCGAATATTTAAATAAGGCATCTCGCTACTTTCCTCTCATGGGGTGGATTGTAGCAAGTGTTGCTTTTGGCTTTATTGCGATTGGGAGTTCTCTTTTTGGCGCCGATTTGGCCATCGCATTGAGTATGATGGCAACTATTTTGATCACAGGAGCCTTTCATGAAGATGGTTTTGCGGATATGTGCGATGGATTTGGAGGGGGATATACCAAGGAGCGTATCTTAGAAATCATGAAAGATAGTCGTGTTGGTGCCTATGGTGTTGTAGGCTTAATTATGATTTTGCTTATTAAATTTTTAACACTCAGGGTCCTAGTTGATTTATCACATGGGTTTGAATCTCAATTACTTCTTCTTTTAATATTGATAGCAGCCCATTCATTAAGTCGTTTCTCTGCTATCTCAATTCTTTTTACACACCAGTATGTTCAGGCAGATGCTGTTTCAAAGATTAAGCCTATAGCTCTTTCTTATACCTGGAAGGAAGTAGTTGGAACTCTCTTTTTTGGATTTTTACCGTTGCTTTTAATAGCTTTTCATTCGCCACTGTTATCCTTTGCTTTGCTGCCAGTAATAGTTGCACGTTTTATACTCTCAGCCTATTTTAACCGTTTAATTGGCGGATATACCGGCGATTGTCTTGGAGCTACTCAGCAAATTAGTGAGATTGTCTTTTATCTGTCACTAATCGTTTTATGGAGGTTTATTTAGTACGACATACCGAAACAATTACACCCAAAGGTGTTTGTTATGGACAGAGTGATGTGGCTCTTAATGAGCCATATCAGCTTTTGTTTGATCAAATAGTAGCACAACTTCCTAGTACGTTTGGACGAATCTATAGCAGCCCTTTGCAGCGATGTTCCATTTTAGCAGATCACATAAATGTACAATCTGGTAAACGATTGAGTATAGTGCAAGATGATCGTTTGAAGGAGTTAGATTTTGGTAGTTGGGAGTTACAAGCTTGGGATTCTATACCCATGTCTGAGCTTCAACCCTGGATGGATGATTTTGTAAATATCTCTGTTCCAGATGGGGAGTCTATGTTGGATTTGCATATTCGAGTAGGTCATTACATCTCATCATTAAAAAAAAGTCAAGCTAACGATAGATCTGTTATTGTAACTCATGCGGGTGTAATTAGAAGTTTTTATGCACATGCTCAACGATTTGATCTAAAAGATCTATTTACTATAGATGTGCCTTTTGGATCAGTGCATGCTCTTAATTTGTAGTTTCTTTGAGAGATATTGATAATTTAATGTGGGCGATTGTTGAATTTTGTGTAAAGTTTGTTTATATTTGTTAAACCCTAACGGCGAGTTGAGTGTAATCTGGTAGTATAATCGAGGAGTAATACTTTGGTCTGCGATTTTTTAACCTTAAAGATACACTTAAAGAGTCTGAATTATTTGAACATACCCTAACCCCACCATTATGCGTTTAAATGTTCATTTTAACTATCAAACAATTAAGTTGCCCGACGATTATGAGGGCAAGGTTGTGGCAACGCTTCTCTCCTCGAAAGAGAATTGCAACAATCGTAAAGCTGTGTTATATGTACACGGATTTGTTGATTATTTCTTCCATCATCATGTTGCTAAGCGTTTTTTAGAAAAAGGATACGACTTTTATGCGCTCGAATTGCGAAAATATGGTCACTCATTGTTGCCGCATCAACACCCAAACTATTGCCGCACAATTGAGGAGTATTATTCTGAACTCTCTATAGCTATTGAAGCTGTTTGCAATATCACTGCTCAAAAGGTGGTTCTGTTAGGACATTCAACGGGAGGTCTCATTGCTGCACACTACTTAAATCAGGGGCCAAAGCGGCACATGGTTGATGCGTTAATATTAAATTCGCCCTTTTTAGAATTTAACATTACTCCGTTTGCAAAGCAGCTTTTAACTCCGTTGTCAAAATTAGTTACACGATATCGACCATTTGCGAAATCTCTACGAAGGTTAAATCCTACGTATGTAAAGTCTTTGCATTCAGACTATCATGGCGAGTGGGCTTTCAATTTAAGTATGAAGCCACTTAACGGGTTTCCTGTATATTATGCATGGTTGCTTGCGATTAAGGATGCACAAGAGTTCTTGAGATGGTGTTCGGATATAAAAGTTCCCATATTAGTATTTCACTCTTCAAAATCTATTATCCCACGAGATTTTACTCCCGAGGCACATGTTACTGATGTCGTATTGAATGTTGTGCACATAAAAGAGCTTAGTCGTAATTTAGGTGCGAGTGTTACCATTAAGGAGGTCAAAAATGCTGTTCACGATGTGTTCCTCTCCAAACCTGAAGTTCGATCGGGTGTCTATACCGAGATGTTTGATTGGCTCAACCTTCATTTTAATTATGCCGAATCTCTATTAAAGAGTGAACCCACTCTGGAGTAATAGATCCTTTAAGGTATCGTCTTTTGAATTAAGTCAAAATATTTACTTTTTTTTGAGCTTCTTTTGACAAGAATTAATATCTTAATGGTGTTGTTTTACCTGCTATTTTTTTTGCGATGATATACGAGAATGAGGCAGCAATGTTGCTTTTAGGCGTTGGAGGGCTTTGGTTTATATTAAGGCACTACTCACAAATTAAACGAATTGTTGCCTGGCCATGGTTTGTAGCAAGCTTCTATTTTCTATTTTTAGCTTGGTCATCAACAATTCTTGAGGGTTTTTGGATGCCAAATTTACTCAACGTTGTTGAACATCTAGCGTATGCAACAAGTGCAGGATTACTATTTGTGTGGTGCTGGAAATTAGTCACTTCATCTAAACAACTAAAATGAGCTCAATCGTTTACTTAGATGTTATTTACATCGTGTTTGCATTTGCAACCACGGTGCTGTTGCTTCTTGGACGAAAGAGGATTAACTTGCATGTTACGAGTTTGGTACCTTTAGTTGGTTTAAGTTTGATGCAAACAACCTATGGCATTATCACGTTTTTGGAGTGGGATGGCATCTCAACCTCTTTTGAAAAATTTGAAGATCTAACAGGAGCACTTATTCCTATGTTTTGGGTATTGGTGCTCTATGTGCTTATACAATATATTAACAACTCGGATTTACGTGTAAATGAAGAGCGTTTGCAACTTGCCATTAAAGGAACGCAAGCTGGATTGTGGGACTGGTCGGTGCAAACTGGCGAGTGTATCGTCAATGATCGGTGGGTTGAGATAATTGGATATACTCAAAAAGAGTTGCAGCCTATAACGATTCAAACATGGTTAGATCATATAAATCCCGACGATCAAGAGAATTCCCGACGATTAATAGAGCAGCATATAGCCATGCAAAGTGATCATTATGAATGTGATGTGCGCATGAGACATAAAGATGGTCATTGGGTTTGGATACACGATAGAGGAGGTGTTGTTGAACGTGATGATGAGGGCAGAGCGATTAGAATGACAGGAACTCATATTGATGTTACGGAGAAGAAACAAATTGAACTTGAATTAGAGCAGCATCGAATCAATTTAGAGGGTCTAGTACAAGAGCGAACAGATGAGTTAGAGTGTGCCATTGAGGAGTTAAAGGCTATTAATGAAGATGTGTATGAAAAGAATCTGACGATTAATGAGCAAAATCAAGAACTTCAAACAGCTTTATATAACCTAAAAGAGGCTCAAACACAACTATTGCAGGCCGAAAAGATGGCATCATTGGGTATTTTAACCGCTGGCGTAGCGCACGAAATTAATAATCCATTAAACTTTATTCGGGGTGGATGTATTGGATTGGATTGGAGAATCAGTTAAAGAGTGGGCGAATATGCGATGCAGAGAGGGTTGAGGTTTTATTAGAGAGTATTAATACGGGAGTTGATAGAGTTAGCACTATTGTAAAGAGCTTAAATCAATTTAGTGGCGCTAAAGATAATAATGAACAGAATTGCGATATCGTAGCAATCATCGAAAATTGTTTAATAATGCTACAAAGTCGCCTCAACGATCGAATTGCAATCATTAAGGAGTATGATCAAGATAAACTAATTTTACTTGGTAACTCGAGCGATCTGCATCAAGCAATAATCCATATTTTGCATAATGCGGTTCAGTCCATTGCCGATAAAGGCATTATTCGGGTGAGAGTTCAGCGTAAACATAACCATATTGTTTTAGAAATTCGAGATTCGGGATGTGGTATCGAAGGTAAACATCTTGCGCATGTAACAGATCCTTTTTACACAACAAAGTCGCCTGGCGAAGGGGTTGGATTGGGATTGTCGCTAACCTATTCAATTATTAGGGCTCATAATGGGCGCATTGAATTTGAGTCTGAGCCAAATGTGGGTACAACCGTTCGAATTTCGCTTCCAATTACAACCGTAAATAACTATGTTTGAAACTTTCATTATTTTTGAGTTTCGAATAGAGACACATGGTTAAATCTGTAATCAAATACTTTGTTCAACCCTATCCGATTGGCGAAAACCGATGGAGACTTATATTTTCGATAAGCATCTTCGTAGCCCTCTTTATGACTCTTTTTAAGCCCTTTGGCTCTGCATCCATACGGTCAAATAATCTAGAGCTGGTACTAAGCGGGTATGGTTTTGTAACATTTGTGGTATTGCTTTTCAATTTGAAGGGGGTAGTTTATCTATTTAAAAATATCTTTAACGAAGAGCATTGGAACGTTTGGAAGGAGATTTTGTGGTATTTCTATTTAATTTCAATGATTGGGGTAATGAATTGCCTATACTCCAGCTATTTCGGAATTTCAGACTTTTCATTTGGTGCGTTTATTCGTTTTCAAATCTTTACAGTTCTTATTGGAGTTATACCTGCGGTTGTATTAATTATTCTTAATCAGAATAAACTCTTGTTAAAAAACTTAGAGCAGTCACAAATACTTAATAATCGCGTTGATGAGTTAAGACACACTAAGAACAATGAAACAAATAGAGTAGTTGAGTTTTATTCTGATAATGAAAAGGAGTTGTTGAAAATCAATTTCGATCTACTTTTGTACATCGAGTCGCAAGGGAATTATATACGACTCTTTTCACTCAATAATGAGTCAGTTACTGAAATACGCTACGTTCGACTTTAAAAAGTATTGAAGATTTCCTTGCTGCCTATCCTGAGTTTATAAGGTGTCATAGAGGTTATATGGTTAATTTGTTAAACATTAAATCGGTTGAAGGCAACTCGCAAGGGTATAGATTAGGATTTAATGGGACAAATACCGAAGTGCCTGTTTCCCGAGCCTTTACGAAGATATTTCAAGAGTCTCTTGGGCGTATTGAAAGAACCCATTTACATGTGAAATAACGAGAGTTTTACATCTAGCTTTTGTTTATTAAGACCACAAGTTATCCCATTTCTGCGTATCTCATACCCAATAGCTTGCAGCTCGTCACAATTAGTCGCTATTTATCCCACAAATTTTGCACATACTCACACTCGGGTTAAAATTGCAAGAAAAAAGTTATGTGGAAATTAAAGAATGCGTTTATTCCCCTATTGGTTGGGTTATCTGTTTCGGCTCTGTTGTACTACCTAGTTAGATGGTGGGGATTCTTAATTATTTTTCCTTGGATTGGGTTATCTGTAACCACAGGTGCATTACTAAGAGAGTTGTTGGTAGGGAAACAGCGCCTTTTAGGACGAAAGGTTACATTATTAATGATTTTACCATGCCTGCTTCTGTTTGTGCCTATTGCAAATAACGAGAATTTTCAGTTAGAGGGTGTTGCTCTAATCGTTTTAGTGGGCTTTTTTAGTAAGGGATTTATCCATTATTCAGTTGCAAAATTATTTGGACCGCTCATTTGGCGACGCGGGTTCTGTGGCCATGCTTGTTGGACAGCAGCTTTGCTGGACTGGTTGCCTATAAAAAATAGCGGAAAGCAATTACCTGAGGCCACTCGTAATTTACGCTACATTACCTTTGTTATTTCATTGCTAATACCTCTTTTTCTGGTATTTATTCTCTCCTATAATCCATGGGACGACTACATAAATAAAGTTGAGATGAAGTGGATGTTTATAAGCAATGGAATCTATTACATGCTTGCCATACCTTTGGCGTTTTATTTAAAAGATAAACGAGCATTTTGTAAATATTTGTGTCCAGTATCCATTGTGATGAAGCCTTCGAGCAGTGTTGGGCTCATTAAAATTGGCTCTAATATAGCCGCAAAGTGTATTGAGTGTAAGGCCTGTACCAAAAATTGTCCAATGGGAATTGATGTAATGAGCCTGATGTTACAAAACAAGGCTGTAACCACTACAGAGTGTATTATGTGTAACGACTGTAATGTGGTGTGTCCTACCAAAAAAGTTGTGGTGGTGTAAAAATGGTACTATTGGGAGATTGACAGCCCCTAAAGGAATATCAATTTCCCAATATAAACTATAACACTCGCTTAATTACTCGAAGTTTATGCGAATATTTGTTGGTGTTAACATTATAAATTCCTTGATGATCTAGGCGATCAAGACGAACTTCGCCCGAAGCATGAATAATCTCGCCGCGGCCTAGACAAATACCTACATGTATAATATGGCCATCGTGATTGTCGAAGAATGCTAAGTCGCCAAGATCGGCCTCTTCGACAAATTCGATGGTATTTCCCAAATTTACCTGTTCCGAGGCGTTTCGAGGTAGATTTATGCCATGAATTTTAAATACCGATTGGGTAAATCCCGAACAGTCGATCCCAAAGAAAGTGCGTCCGCCCCACAAATAAGGAGCAAATTTAAATGCTAAGGCATTCACTTTTAAGCCAAAAGGTTTGGCCGGTTTCGAATAGCCGCTTAAAATATATTCGCGATTACCAATGGTAAAGGCGTTTTGCATATTTGAGTTAAATACAATTTTGCTACCTGCAGGGATAATTTGGTGAGCAGTTTCGTTCTCTAGCATCACTTTAATGAACGGAGCTGGTACAATCCAACCTGGGGTATTTTTCCAATAAGTATATTCGGCATCTGAAATTGAGATAATTAATTTCTTATCAATCCACCCTGCATAGCCATCAAAATCACAAATAACACGCGCCCATTTTTCGGTCTCTTCAACAACGTGAAACGACTCTCCGAACACTATTTGTGTCTCTAATTCAGCGCTTTCAAACGGATCCTTTCGAACCGGGATAAAGCTGTATGTGCATATTGATCCTGTCATTAACCTCAATTTTTTGATGATGCAAGATAAGATTTATTTTATTTTTGTAATAGTAAAAAAATGAATCGCTTCAAAAAATATCTTTTGCGGTGGTGTAAATAGATTACTACCTTTGTACATCACAAATATAAACTACTGATTGTGGAGAAGTTAGTTCAGTTTTTTAAGCATAATAGCAATTCGGTACTTCGAATGGCCGTAATTGTTTTTACCATTGGTTTTATAACCTATCTTTTCCCACGTGAAGGAAAGTTTAGTTTAGAATACTCAAAGGGAGAGCCTTGGAAGCACAATATTCTTATTGCTCCCTATAACTTTCCTATAATGAAATCGTTATCAGATATCAAAGATGATAGAGATAGCTTGATGACCAATTTTAGACCCTATTTCCGATTCGATTCGTTAAGGGCTAAGGAGCAAGCGGAGCTACTTGCACGTGAATTCAAACTTATGGGCGTGAATTCTCGCTTTTTCAATCAATACCGAGATTCGATTATAACACAAACCACCTCTCTCCTTAATAAGTATTACGAGCGAGGAGTGATCTTGTTGCCCGAAGAGTATGCTAGTGCTTCAAGGGCGTTTGAACTAATGGTTGTGAGGGGGAGTTATGCCGAACCTTATGGTTTGTCTGAACTTTTAACACCCAAAGAGACCTATACGCTCCTAAGTGAAGAGCTGGTAAATAGATTTGCCTCAAAATATCGACGAGATAGGGTAGAGCAGATGGTGCAATCGCTTGATTTAAACAGATTTATTGTTCCTAATATTCGTTACGATAAAGAGCGCACTGAACTCGAAATGAACTCCATTTTAAAGAATCTCTCTCTCTCAAGTGGGGGTGTTTTGGCTGGTCAGCGAATTATTGACAAGGGCGAAATTATCACCGAACACTCCTTCCGAGTTCTCGACTCTTTTAAAAAGGAGTATGAGGCGCGTATGGGCTTATCGGCAGGGGCTAGTTCCATTTTATTAGGGCAGATTCTAATTGTCTCTCTGTTTGTTATTGCCGTGGCGCTCTTCCTATTCTATTTTAGATACGATATCTTCCAACAGTTAGCGGCGGTTACCTTCATCTTTCTTATTATCAGTTTGATGATAGTTATGGCAAGTCTATCCAAAAAGCTCTATTTTATTCCATCTTACGTCATTCCATTTGCGCTTTTGCCTATCATCTTACGTACATTTTTCGATTCTCGATTGGCTTTTTTCGTCCATGTAAATACCATTATTCTGGCCTCCTTTTTTGCCGAGAGTAGTTTCGAATTTCTCTTTTTGCATTTGCCTATTGGCGTTACGGTTATCCTAACGCTCTTTAAAATGACTAGGCGAAGTCAACTTATGCGGGCATCGTTTTTTGTATTTATTACCTATGCGCTCCTTTATACGGGACTATCACTTATACAAGAGGGTAGCTTTTTAAAGATAGAGACCTCTATTTATGGCCTTTTTGCCATCAATGCACTGCTTTTAACGCTGATTTATCCATTAATCTATACGTTTGAGAAGTTGTTTGGATTCCTCTCCGACATCACCCTCGTAGAACTCTCCGACACTAACCATCCTCTATTACGAGAGCTTTCTGAGAAAGCTCCAGGTACTTTTCAGCACTCCATTCAGGTTGGTAATTTGGCCCAAGAGGCGGCTTATAAAATTGGGGCTAACTCACTGCTTGTGAGGGCTGGAGCTATGTATCATGATATTGGCAAGACGGTTAGTCCGGGTATTTTTACCGAAAATCAAATGAGTAATTTTAATCCACTCACCGAAGTAGATTTGAAATTGGCCGCCAAATTGGTAATTCAACACATTGAGAATGGGGTACAAATTGCCAAAAAGCATAAGATTCCTCAGCAAATAATCGATTTTATCGTAACGCATCAAGGCACTGGTAAAACAAAGTTTTTTTACAATAGCTATGTAAATGACAATCCAGATATGGTGGTTGATAGTACACTCTTTATGTACCCTGGGCCCATCCCATTTTCACGCGAGACAGCCATTTTAATGATGGCCGATTCGGTTGAAGCCGCGTCCCGAAGTCTTAAAAACTATTCTCCATCGGCAATCGACGAGCTGGTTGAACGAATCGTTGCTGCTCAAATTGCCGATAATCAGTTTGTTAATGCACCTATTACCTTCAAGGAGTTATCCATCATTAAGGCGGTGTTTAAATCAAAACTCCAAAATATCTACCACTCCCGTATTGAGTATCCTGCTTTAAAAGGTGCTTAGGAGTGAACACATAAGTTTCTAACAAACGTATCTCGAAGCCTCAAAACTTCTTGATGCGTTTTTTTTATTTGGGCGTGCCACCGGCGGACCTTCTTCATCTCCGAGCCCCTTGCCACACTTATAAATCCTTTCATTAGCCGCCGCTGTCGGGCTATCCGTTGCAACTCCGCAGGTGGCCATCCCCTTCGTACAGACATCGCATGCGATGTCTCTAGCCTCCTTACCTCGGCCACCTTTACGGGGTTTCCACTTCTATCCCTCACGTTTTACGCCGCAATCCCCTTCCCATTAGCGTTTCCTGGCCGATCATAAGCCCACCACCTGAAATCATCCTCCCTAATCGACATATTTAAGCTTGAAACACTATTTTAAAACATAGCTCTAACTCCCCTCCCTTGGAGGGACTGGGGGAGGCCAATTAGTGTAATTAGTGTAATTCGTGGACAGACCTTTTTTTTTAATTGTAATTCGAATAAAACCTCTTCCCACCCCCTAACGTCCTGATTCTTAAATTTATATATTTTCAAACGCCCATTTTAGCCAAAATCTTTAAACAAATCACTCAAAAGTACCCCCAAAACACCCCTTTCCCCCGAACTAGTTACATTAAGTGTTTTTTTTATCATGAATTCAACTGTCATTATTTCAATTAGTTACCACTTGAAGTGTCTCCCAAAGTTTTACCACACTGTTACTTAAACAAAATAGCGCCTCGTTAGCATATAAGTTTGCGATAACAATTATTAACAGATGTAAACTGTTATTATCATTTCATCATTTAAAGCTTTTTATGTATGAGAAACATCAACAAGGTTTTATTATTAATCGTACTCTACAGTACAATCATCTGCAAATCAGCCCTCTTTGCGGCCGATGCGGCACAGTATGGAACGCCCTTTAGTGGTGTCCCCGACCCGCGCGATGTGAGCATCTACCAAGTTTCGGTGGGGCAGTATAGCTCCTTACGTAATTTACAAGGGGTTATCAACGGATTGGACAACATTAAAGCGCTCGGTGTCAATGTTATCTATCTGATGCCTACCTATCCTGTTGGTGTAAGCGGCTCTCCTTATAGTATCACCGATTTTGGCGCTGTTAATCCCAAAATAGGCACACTTACCGATTTGCGTAATCTTGTCGATGGCGCTCATGCTCGTGGTATGGCTGTTATCATGGATTGGGTCTCATACGAAACCGCAGCCGATCATCCTTGGGTTACCTCTCATCCTGAGTATTATAAAAAAGATGCCAATGGTAATATGATTCATCCTTTCCCCGATTGTACGGCGTTAGATACCTCTAACCCTACGGTTGCTAATATGATGATTCAATATATGCGCGATTGGGTCTTTAAAGCCAATATCGATGGTTTCCGTTGCGACTGGGCCGACTATTCCGAACCCTCTTATTGGACCAATATCATCAACAATCTTCGAAGCATCACCTCTCA
>JAGPHP010000151.1 GCA_018055415.1 Breznakibacter sp.
CACGCAAAAAGAGCATCGTATGTAATCGCTACTGAAAATAAATTCAAAGTAGGTACTTACGAAGAGTTAATTCCTTCTGCTGATTTAGTAATTAACCTTACACCAGACAAACAACACACTGCAGTGGTTGGTGCTGTTATGCCATTAATGAAAAAAGGTTCGACATTGTCATATTCACACGGTTTTAACATCGTTGAAGAGGGAATGCAAGTGCGTAAAGATATCACCGTTATCATGGTGGCTCCTAAATGTCCTGGTTCTGAGGTTCGTAACGAGTATGTACGTGGCTTTGGTGTTCCAACACTTTTAGCTGTTCACCCAGAAAACGATCCTGAAGGTAAGGGTTGGGCTCAAGCAAAAGCGTATGCTGTTGCAACTGGTGGCGACCGTGCTGGATGTTTGAAATCATCATTTGTTGCAGAGGTTAAGTCTGACTTAATGGGTGAGCAAACTATCCTTTGTGGTTTGCTACAAACAGGTTCAATCCTTTGTTTCGACAAAATGGTTGAAAAAGGTATTGATAAAGGATATGCTTCGAAATTCATTCAATATGGTTGGGAAGTTATCACTGAGGCGTTAAAGCATGGTGGTATCACTAACATGATGGATCGTTTATCAAACCCTGCAAAAATTAAGGCTTTCCAACTATCTGAAGAGCTTAAAACAATTATGCGTCCATTGTTCCAAAAACACATGGATGATATCATGTCGGGCGAGTTTTCATCTACTATGATGAAAGATTGGGCAAACGACGATATCAACCTATTAACTTGGCGCAAGGCTACTGGTGAGACTGCATTTGAAAAGACTCCAGCGGGCAACGTTGAGATCTCTGAACAAGAGTATTTCGATAACGGTGTATTAATGGTTGCAATGGTTAAATCGGGTGTGGAATTAGCGTTCGAAACTATGACTGAGGCTGGTATAAAAGAGGAGTCGGCTTACTATGAGTCGCTTCACGAAACTCCACTTATTGCAAACACTATTGCACGTAAGAAACTGTTTGAAATGAACCGTGTGATCTCTGACACAGCTGAGTACGGATGTTATTTATTTGACCATGCTTGTAAGCCTTTATTGGCCGATTTCATGAAAAAAGTGGATACTGACATCATCGGAAAACAATTTGGTGCTGGCAAAAGTAACGGTGTTGATAACCGTGCGCTTATTGATGCAAACGAGATTATCCGTTTCCACCCTATTGAGATGATTGGCTATGAATTACGCGAATCAATGAGTGCCATGAAAAAGATTGTATAATAATAAGATACACTCCTATAAAAAAAAACTCTACCAGCAATGGTGGAGTTTTTTTTGCATAACACTATCAGTCATGGATATTTAAATTACCGCTCTATCTCCTTTCTCCATGAGGGAACCCTAATAATTAACTAAAAGTTACAAATAAATACGTCAAAGTGTTATCTCAAAATCTAGATTCCGGTAATCTTAACCTCAGTTCTTCTGTTCTGCTGATGCTCCTCCTCCGAACATTTCACTCCATTATCACATTTGTTTTTCAAACGTTTCTCGCCGTATCCAACAGAGGTAATACGTGTTGCACTAATACCTTGTGAAACGATATAAGCTGTGGCCGATTCGGCGCGTCGTTGTGATAAGGTCTGATTACTAATATCAGAACCTCGTGAATCGGTATGCGAACTAAGTTCTATAGATATGGATGGATTATCCATTAAAAACTTAACCATATCATTGAGTTCTTGAGCGGCATCAGGACGAATATTTGACTTTCCTAAGTCGTAAAGCACTTTAATTTCAATACTTGCACCCAACTCTGCCGCTTTCATACTTAAATCCACAAACTCATTAACATTCACATATCCAGCCTCACGTCCAACTGTAGAAAAGGTAATACGTTTGGTAAAAAAGGCTTTTTTATGAAAAACAATATCGTATTCTGTATCTTTAGCCAATTTTGTTTTAAAACCACCGTTTAATGAGTCAGTATATAATAGACGTTCGGCACCTCCATTTTTAGGCGTAATAGAGACCTCTACCTTAGTAATTACCTCATTGGTTGGTAATAGATAAACAGTGCCCGTTAATCCCCAAAAAAGCTCAACAGGACGATTTTCGAGCACAATAGGAAGCGTAATAACACCCGCAACTGGTTTAACACTTGCAACATCCAAATGGGTTGTTTTATCAAAAAAAGTTTCGTTTGACGATATAAGTACAAGTTTTTCGTTTGGTTTAACTTCAAACTGAAACTCATTGGTCTCTTTTGTATTGATAACAGTTAGTGTATCTCCCTTTGGGTTGAGTACGGTAATTATTGAACCTAAAAGAGGTTTTTGCGTAATAATCTCACTAACAGTGCCTTTAAGTATAATTTTAGTATTAAACGATATTGGTGTTACAACATTGAAGCCATAAACATCATCATCACCTACCCCACCATCACGATTAGAAGCAATAAAGCCCTGATTACCAGACCTATTCAAAAAGAAAGAAAAATCGTCACTAGAGCTATTTATTGGCGCACCAAGATTTTTAACCACATAATTACCATCATAATCTTTTTTAGAGATAAAGATATCAAGACCACCCAGTCCCAAGCGTCCATTGGATGAAAAATAGAGTAGCCCCTGGGCGTCAATAAACGGAAACATCTCATCACCTTCGGTATTGATTTGAGCGCCCATATTTACAGGTTCCGACCATCCATTAGCAGTTCGCGTAACATAATAAATATCAGAATTACCTAAACCACCAGGCCTATCGGAGGTAAAATACAAGGTATCGCCTGTAGTGGATATGGATGGATGACCAGTAGAGAAACTATTGCTATTAAAAGGAAGTTCTTGCACATCGGACCAACCTGTTGATATTTTTTTAGCGTAAAGAATCTTGAGATTATTAACCCCATCCTCTCCACTTTTGGGTACTTTGTAGGCATAGAAATTATTTCTAGTAAAATAAACTTCGCTATTGTTAGCCGAGAAGCTGAGTGGTCCATCGTGATAGATAGAGTTTAGTCTTGCCGAAAACGATGTTGGCATGGAGATTGAATCGCCACTTACTTTAACAGTAAAAAGATCGAGATAGGGCTTCTCATTCCAAGCATACGATCTTTTTATCATTAAATTATTGTTGCGTGCCGATGCAAAAACGACATCGTCACCAAAATCAACAGCGCCAAAATCTGAATTTTCACAATTAAATGGTACCATAAAAATATCGTAATTCTTAGCTTCTAACAATTCATTTACTTTAGATGCCGTATTCATTTGAAGCGCACCTCGAGAATCAGAGGGTACTGCCTGATTATATTTATGCATCCACTCATCTGCCTCAGAGTATTTACCCTGAAACTTGAGCGATTGGGCTAAATAATAGTAATCGCTAGGGCGTGCTGTTGTTGATTGAGCCAGATAAAGGTATAATTGTTCAGACTGCTTTGTTGAATCGAGCTTAAAGTATGAATGTGCCAAGTTACGCTGGAGCGAATCGGAGGTGAAACCCTTCGCTAACAGTTCGTTGTATTTTACAATAGCTTTTGCATAAGCAAAATTACAATAAAGCTTATTCGCTCTACTAAATTCGTGAGCCGTAAGTAATGAATCACCTTTAGATATCAACCCTTTGGAATAGATTGATTGATTATAGGCTATAAACATCACCAAGAAAAAGGATATATATTTAATTGTATATTTTAACATGGCAGAAAACTTAGAATGAATAGATTTAAAAATTATTAGAAGAATCGAGGTGATTTAACTTTGCTTTTCATAAAGCCATCAAAATCGTAACTTATAACAATTTCATGACTACCATTACTATACGATGAAATATTTGAAAGAGTGTAATCGTAAGAGTAACCCACTAGTAATTGACGTGTCACTTGAAGTTCCAATAACAAAGAAATAGCATCACCAACTCGATACGTCATACCCATCCAATAGGTATTTTGATAGATAAAGTGTGCTGTTAAGTCGGTTGAAAGAGGTGCACCTGTTACAACTTTCTCAATAAATGCGGGTTTGAATTTCCATTCGGTTCCCAAATCAAATACATAACCGCCCATAATAAAGTAGTGACGCTTTAAACTATTTGGTGTGGTCCCACTCTCTTGATAATCGCTTAGCGATGCTTCAATAATTGAGGGTATAGAAAAACCAGCATAATATTTATTACTATACAAATAAAAACCAACACCAGCGTTCGGTTGTAATTTTTGCTCTAGATTGCCATAAAAAGAGGGGTCGGCATTCGGATTACCCAGAAAAACATCTTGCAAACCAGCATAATAATTAAAAATTCCGCCCTTTAATCCCATAGAAAGAATAATATCGGAAGTGACATTCACTTTATATGCATAATCGACCGCCAAATAGCTATTTCTAACAGGTCCAATATCATCGGCAACAACCGAAAACCCAACACCCATCTTGTTATTTGCAATAGGGGTATGCATTGAAAAGGTGTTGGTTTTAGGAGCACCATCTAACCCAACCCATTGCAGTCGAGACAGAAATACCATATTTAGGGCATTTCTAGTGCCCGTATAGCCTGGATTCACAGATATGGTATTAAACATATACTGTGTATAGAGTGGCTCTTGTTGGGCTTTAATGTGGGAAGAACCTAGAAAAATAGCCCCGAAAACAAGAAGAGCCTTTAAACTTTTAAAAATAGATTTTATTCGCATATCATATTTTTTGATAACCTTTTAGAATACTCTTAATTTATGGATCAGAGTTGAAACTCTGATCCATAATGATATTTAACGATTTAAATAGATGTATCCAGAGTAAGCCTTATCTATATCTTTAACCAATATAACATAGAAATAGGTACCTGTTGGTAAATCGTCGCCAATTGTAAATCCTGTATTACAAACACCATCCCAATTATTTTGATAGGTTGATTGTTCAAACACAACACTTCCCCATCTGTTAAATACCTGAATGGATACTTGTGTGTACTTATCAAGATCAGGGATTACGTAGAAGTCATTAATTCCGTCTCCGTTTGGAGAAAAGCCTTCTGGTATAGTTATAATATCGTCATCTAAAACAACAATAGTTAAGGAAACTGTGGCTACTGAACAATTATCATCATCATCGCAAACTGAGTAACTAAAACTATCAACCCCCTTATAACCCGTTGCAGGCGTATAAGTAATGGTACCATCAGTATTTACCACAACTGTACCGTGAGCTGGCTGCGTAGAAATAGACACCACTATTCCGCCATCACCTAAACCAGTAGCTTTTGAAAGAACATCGAGCGTTATAGGGGCAGAAATAGTGCCTAGTAAAGTTTCATCGGCAACCGATGGAACGTCGTTAACTGATACATTTGTAATATCAACCATTGCCATTGAACATTCATTATCCACATCGCAAACCTGATAAATAAAACTATCTGATCCATTGTAATTAGCCGCAGGGGTGTAAGTAATGGTATTATCACCATTTACAACAACAGCTCCATGCGTTGGTTGAGTTGAAATTGACAACACTAAACCGCCATCTTCCAAACCTAAATCATTTGCAAGAATATTGTAAGTAACCGATTCATCTTCATTTACAGAGATGTTATCATCTTGTGCAGAAGGGATGCCCGTCACGGTGTCGGAACTAAGCGATAT
>JAGPHP010000027.1 GCA_018055415.1 Breznakibacter sp.
GATCCATTGACCCCATTGAACCTTGTGCCGTGGATACAAGCCCTATCATAAACAGAACGACACTCAGGAACAAAACTCGTCTTAGAAAACTATTCATTTATTTTACCCCTTATTTGATATATTAAACAGTTGCATTATTTGATTCTGACACCTCTTGCTCAAAAAATCTCTTCTGAAAAACAATTATCAGCCCTATTCCGACCGTGATAGCTGAATCGGCAATATTAAAAACTGGCCTAAAAAACATAAATGATTCACCACCCCAAATTGGAAACCAACTTGGATATCTTCCTTCAATTAATGGAAAATAAAGCATATCAACGACTTTACCATGTAAAAACGAACCATATCCTCCGCCTTCGGGTAAAAACGTTGCTACACTTTGGTAACTTTGATTAAAAACAAGTCCGTAAAATGCGCTATCTATGATGTTTCCTAGCGCACCAGCCATTATCAGGGAGACTGATATAATTAATCCAACATGTGTAGACTCCTTTTTTGCAAGAGTAAACATATAATAACCAATGGCAATTACTGCAATTATTCGAAATGAGCTAAGAATAAGTTTGCCAACTTCTCCACCAAGTTCCATTCCAAAAGCCATTCCATTATTTTCAATGAAATGTATTAGAAACCAATGTCCTAGAATGGGGAATTCATCTCCAATCTTCATATTTGTTTTTATCCAAATCTTCAACCACTGATCAAAGAAGAGCACAACAAAAACGATAAGCCATCCAAGCTTTAAATAGTTACTCCTGCCTAAAAATTTCAATGTAAAATCTATTTTTGGTTATTCTTCGCATCAATACTTAACGTTGCATGAGGCACAGCTCTCAAACGCTCTTTTGAAATTAAGACACCCGTCTCGCGACAAATACCATAAGTTTTATTCTCTACCCTTACAAGTGCTGCCTGCAGATGCTGAATAAACTTCAACTGACGTTGAGCTAATTTCCCAGCCTCCTCTTTTGATAAAACAGATGCACCCTCTTCTAAAACCTTAAAAGTTGGTGATGTGTCTTGTGTGTCGTTACCATCCTCTTGAGTTATTGAACTCTTTAGTAGATCGTAATCCTCTTTGGCTTTCTCTAGTTTGCCAATTATAAGCTCCTTGAACTCCTTCAACTCGTCGTCAGAGTATCTTGTTTTTTCAGCCATGATGATAAATTTTTTTCAGTTTTTTGTTACAACTCTATTTTATCTCCAAATGAACGCAATTATTTTTAATTTATTTAGCTTTTTTAATAAGAATTGAAGTTTCAATGCCCGCTTCAATCTCTATTGTCTTACTTTCTACATCTGAACAGTTATCTAAAAAGATAATATCAACCGCTAATGTTTGTGCCATGATATAGGACTTATTTGCTTTAATTGCCTCATCAAGCTGGTTATTTTTCATTAAAGTAACGCTTATTTTATCAGTCACTTCAAACCCTGAATCTTTTCGAATATTTTGGATACGATTCACAAGTTCACGAGCGAGCCCCTCTTGTCTTAATTCATCGGTGATCGTAACATCAAGAGCAACCGTTAAACTACCTTGATTTGAAACCAACCATCCAGGAATATCCTCAGACATGATTTCAACATCTTCTAATGCCAGTACTACTGTTTCGGAAGCAAGTTTTAATTCATAAGCACCTGAACGCTCAAAAGTGGAAATATCCTTTTGACTAAACTGAGACACATTTGCTGCGATCTCTTTCATCAACTTGCTATATTTTGGACCAAGGGTTTTAAAGTTTGCCTTTATCTTTTTTACCAAAACGCCCTCAGAATCCTCTACGAACTGAATCTCCTTAATGTTAACTTCGGCTAAAATAAGATCTTGCACCTTCTCAATCTGAGCCTTAAACTTACTATCCAAAATAGGAATCATGATCTTCTGAAGCGGTTGACGAACCTTGATATTAACCTTACGACGTAAAGCCAAAATCATTGAAGAGATATCCTGAGCATACTGCATTCGCTCTTCAAGCTCGCGATTTATTAACAAGCTTTTGGCCTCTGGGAACTTCGCTAAATGTACCGACACATCTGTAAAACGACCAGAAACTTTATTTAAATCACTAAATAATTGATCGGAATAGAATGGAGCTATTGGCGCAGATAACAACGCAACAGTCTCAAGCGCCTCGAATAATGTTTGATAAGCGGCTAACTTATCTTCATTATACTCGCCACCCCAAAAACGTTTTCTATTTAAACGAACGTACCAGTTACTTAAATTCTCGGTAACAAAGTTTTGTATCGCTCTACCTGCTTTGGTTGGCTCGTATGTGTTGTATGCCTCAGTAACCTCCAATATCAGAGAATTAAGAAGTGAGATAATCCAACGATCAATTTCACTTCGTTGCTCATAAGGCACCAATGTTTCACTTCCTTTAAATCCATCAATGTTGGCATATAAAGAGAAGAAAGAGTATGTGTTATAGAGGGTTCCGAAGAATTTACGACGAACTTCATCGACACCCGAAATGTCGAACTTTAAATTATCCCAAGGTTGAGCATTTGTAATCATGTACCAGCGAAGTGGATCAGAACCGTACTCATCAATCACCTCAAATGGATCAACAGCATTGCCGAGTCGTTTAGACATCTTATTGCCGCTCTTATCGAGCACAAGACCATTACTAATGATATTTTTAAATGCAACCGAATCAAACAACATCACCGCTAATGCATGAAGTGTAAAAAACCAACCTCTCGTTTGGTCAACACCCTCAGCAATAAAATCGGCAGGATAGACTTCATTAAATCCCTCTTTATTCTCAAATGGATAGTGAAGTTGCGCGTATGGCATTGCTCCCGAATCAAACCAAACATCAATTAGATCGAGCTCGCGTTGCATTGGCAAACCATTCGAAGAGGCTAAGATAATTCCATCAACATAAGGTCTGTGCAGATCAATCTTCTCATAATTATCACCAGAAAAGTTATTCACTTCAAAGGCCTTATAAGGATTCTCTTTCATTAACCCAAGCGAAACAGACTTATTGATCTCAGCCATCAACTCCTCCATAGAGCCAATACACTTCTCTTCTGTTCCATCTTCGGTGCGCCAAATTGGCAGAGGTGTACCCCAATATCTTGAACGAGATAAATTCCAATCAACCAAATTCTCTAACCACTTTCCAAAACGACCTGTTCCAGTAGATTCGGGTTTCCAATTAATGGTTTTATTAAGCTCAATCATGCGATCTCTAACCGCTGTAGTTTTAATAAACCAACTGTCTAATGGATAATAGAGTACCGGTTTGTCTGTTCTCCAGCAGTGCGGATAGTTGTGCGTATGCTTCTCAACTTTAAACGCTCTATTTTCATGCTTTAATAAAATCGAGATATCAACGTCGAGTGTTGTGTCCTCCTCTTTGAGCGAAGAATCGTAAGCATTTTTCACATATCTTCCTGCAAACACTTTATATTTTTCGATAGAAATAGATTCCGAAACAAAAGCGGAGTCTAAATCTTCAAGACGGAAGAAGCGACCACTACGATCAACCATTGGCTGACGCTTACCATCTTTATCTAACATCAAAAGGGGTGAAATTCCAGATTGTTTGGCAACGCGGTCGTCATCTGCACCAAAAGTTGGAGCAATATGAACAATACCAGTACCATCTTCGGTTGTTACAAAATCGCCCAATATTACTCTAAAAGCATCACCTTCGGGCTTCACCCAAGGCAGAAGTTGCTCGTATTTAATACCTTCAAGTTCACGACCTGTAAACTCTTTGACTATTTCAAACGGGATCTTCTTATCTCCCTCTTTATACTCTTCAAATAAAAGTTGAGCATTAGCCTCTGGAAAGAAGTTCTTAACCAAGTCCTTTGCCAAGATAACACTGACAGGTTTGTAGGTATATGGATTAAACGTATTAACCAAGCAGTAAGTAATAGCTGGCCCAACAGCTAGTGCTGTGTTTGACGGAAGTGTCCATGGAGTTGTTGTCCACGCCAAAAAGAAGAGCTCTGACTTCGCTAAACCAGCAAGAGGCTTGCTCTTTTCATCTAACATCACTTTAAATTGACCAACACATGTGGTGTCTTTAACATCACGATAGCAACCAGGCTGATTTAATTCGTGTGTACTCAAACCGGTACCGGCAGCAGGAGAGTAAGGCTGAATCGTATAACCTTTATAAAGAAGCCCTTTGTTATATAACTCCTTCAACATCCACCATATCGACTCAATATAGCGGTTGTCATAGGTGATATATGGGTTTTTCATATCAACCCAATAACCCATTTTATGTGTTAAATCTTCCCATAAATCGGTGTATTTCATCACATCGGTACGGCAAGCTTTGTTATATTCGGCAACGGTTATCTTCTTCCCGATATCCTCTTTAGTAATACCTAAAGACTTTTCAACTCCAAGCTCCACAGGCAACCCGTGAGTATCCCATCCCGCTTTACGCTTTACCAAATACCCTTGTTGAGTTTTAAAACGACAAAAAATATCCTTAATTGTACGAGCCATTACGTGGTGAATTCCAGGAACACCATTCGCACTAGGAGGACCTTCATAAAAAACGTAAGTAGGTCTTCCCTCTCTTAGTTCAATACTCTTATCAAAAGCCCCATTCGCATCCCAAGCCTTTAAGATATCTTTATTGACTTGAGAAAGATTCAATCCCTTGTACTCCGTAAACTTTTTGCTCATTATTAATATTTTAACGCCATCTTGAAAAAAGTTTACAAATATAGAGGATGATGATTGGATAAACAAATATTTAGGAGTGTTATAAATAAAAGTTGAGACAATAAAAAAAGAGAACTCTTTACTAGAATTCTCTTTTTGAATATTACTTTAAACTTAACCGATCGCTATTGAAGTACAAAATTTACAGGTATTGTAAACGAAACCTTCACTGCCTTATTTCCCTGTTTGCCAGGTTTCCAGTCGGGCATTGATTCAACAACTCTTACAGCCTCTTTATCAAGACTTGAATCCACTCCACGCGCCACTTTAACATTCTCAATCTTACCCTTTGAGTTGACAACAAACGAAATATATACGCGACCTTGAATGCCGTTCTCCTGAGCAATTACAGGATATTTAACGCTTTGGGCTATATATTTATTCAACTCTGCTGGACCTCCTGGGAACTGCGGCATCTCTTCAACTATGAAAAAGACCGTAGCCTCTTCGACCTCTTCCTCCTTCTCAACTTCAACAGGAGCAACGTATTCCACTTGAGTATTTTGATCAGATTCAGTGTCAGCTAATACTAACTCGTCGTTAACATTTGCATTATCTTCAACAATATTTAACACGTCCATTACTTGGGGAGGGGGAGGAGGGGGTAGTACAGGCTTAACCTCTTGGGTCGTAATAGGCATAATCTCCTCTTCAACACTCTCTTCGGTTAAGGCATACTGATCTGACGTTTTTCCATCAGAAGAGTTCCACTCAAAGGCAACTAATACAAGTATTAGCGTGATAACAAGCCCTATTTGCATGAAGATACTCTTCTTGTTTTCTAAATCGGCTTTTGGTGATTTTTTAGCTTCCATATAAAACCATCTTTAAATTAACTCTTTGGATATGACCACAGATAAAGATAGTTACAATTTTCTAATTCACCTATCAACTCTCTATTAAATAATTACAACATATTTAAAAACATTGTCAATAATTGTAAAAAACAGTATATTGCATCAGTGTTTGGGGGTATAGCTCAGTTGGCTAGAGCGTTTGACTGGCAGTCAAAAGGTCAGGGGTTCGATTCCCCTTATCTCCACAAAAAAAGGCGTATAGGTTCTGCTGGATCTATGCGCCTTTTTCGTATAATTTGACCTTAATAATGTGTAAAATACTGGGTTACTGCTGTTAAAACAATGAGCACATAGAAGATGAAGCCAGCAACTTTTGGCGATTTTAAATTGTTTAGTAAATGAGTAATCATAAATGATGCCCCAATCGCAGCTACAGGAATTAATTCAACGGAGAATAGTCTAGTTAATGATAGTCCAAATAAAAACAGAACCGAGATAATAAAAATCTTATAAAAATTACGTGTCGATAACTTTTTAGAAGAGTATTTTCCTACGATGCTTATCAATGAAAGAAGCATCACTAACCCAATAAATCCAAAATAGATATATAAATGAATGGGGAAACTCTTCATTGAGACATTTAAAAACATATTATAGACTATCAGGTCATACAGATCCCTCTGTTGCGAAATCTCTATAGGGACAAAAAAGAGAATAAGATAGGGCAACCCGAGTCCAATTATAGAGGCTAAGAATGTGCGCAGATTAAAAGTCCGAAGTCCAATCATAATAAACCAAAGCACAGGTGCAAAAAGTAATCCCTTTCCATAAAATAGAGTACCAATAGAATAGAGCAAAGCTCCATTAAAACAAGACTCCGCACCATTTTCAGACATACTTGCGGTAAAGAAACGATCGAGGGCTAACACATAAAAGAGTGCAAAAATCCAAGCTGGATTAACTTTCTGATACTCAACAAATGCAGAAGATAGGATAACAAATAAAACGGCAGGCAAAAACGTAGGTTTCCCAAACAAAAGATATTTATTGGTCATCCTATTAATTATAAGACCAATGACAAACGCAATAGTGAAACCCAGCGCAATTGTTAAAGTAGTGGATCCCTCCAAAAGCCTATTTACATAGTTCCACAACGGCATCCCATCTTCAGTGAAGATCTCTAGCTGAGGTAACTGCAACTTAAAACTTATGAAAAATGCGATTACAGCAATTAGAGGTGCTAAAAAAAGCGCCCCCACACGATTGCTATTTACGACCTTTAATATCATTATCCTTTTAAATCAAATCCAATATCACGACGATAATAAGAACCCTCATATTTTATTTTAGCTACATTGCTAAAACTTTTGTTCAATGCCTCTTCCATTGTTTTACCTTTTGAACTAACAGCCAAGACACGACCTCCGCTCGTAACAACTTCGCCATTTGCGTTCTTTGTTGTGCCTGCATGAAATACCAAACTGCCTTCAACCTGATCAAGACCAGAAATCACTTTTCCTTTTTCGAACTCCTCAGGATAACCACCCGAAACCATCATCACGGTAGCTGCATAATCTGGATCAATCTCAATAACCTCATCTTTGAGCTCATATTTTGATGTTGCAACAAAGAGTTTCAAAAGATCGGACTTGATACGTAACATAACTGCTTCCGTTTCTGGATCGCCCATTCGTACGTTATATTCAATCAGATAGGGATCACCTGCAGTATTAAACAATCCCAAAAATATAAATCCTTTATATGGAATATCATCCTTTTGTAAACCCTCAAGTGTCGGTTTCACAATACGCTCCTCAACTTTCTTCATAAAAGCTTTGTCGGCAAATGGAACTGGAGAGATAGCTCCCATACCACCCGTATTTAATCCTTGATCTCCCTCGCCGATTCGTTTATAATCCTTTGCCTCTGGTAAAATCACATATCCGAATCCATCGGTAAGCACAAACACAGAAAGTTCAATACCTGTTAAGCACTCCTCTATTACTACTTTACTACTTGCTGCTCCAAATTTACCATCAAGCATTGCCTTTAACTCCGACTTAGCCTCCTCTAAAGAATGCAAAATCAAAACGCCCTTGCCAGCAGCCAAACCATCGGCCTTTAACACATAAGGAGCCTGCATACCATCTAAAACCTCTAAGCCCTCGGCTAAATTAAGCGATGTAACAACAAAATATTTTGCGGTTGGAATATTGTGACGTAACATAAAATCCTTTGCAAACTCTTTACTACCTTCTAATGTTGCCCCAAGCTTTCCCGGACCAATAACTGGAATAGAGGACAACTCTTTATCATCTAAAAAGAAATCCTTTAATCCACGAACCAATGGCTCTTCAGGGCCAACAATAACCAATTCGATTTTTAGTGCTAAAACATGCTTCTTAACAAGCTCAAAATCATTCACATCGATCACCAAGTTTTCACCATAGCGGTCTGATCCCCCATTTCCTGGAGCAATGTAGAGTTTTGTTAATAATTTACTTTGAGATAGTTTCCAAGCCAATGCATTCTCGCGACCACCCGAACCAATTAAAAGAACCTTCATTTTTATTATTAATTATAGAATATCAAACGTATAATTTTGCTCTAAAAGATAGTCGATTGAGGCTGGTAAGGCATATTTAATGTTCTCGAACGACTTCACTGAATCGTGAAAAACGATGATAGATCCAGGTCTAACATTCGTTTTAACATTTTCAAATACCTGCTGAGGCGTAAGCGATCGATCATAATCACGACTCAAAACATCCCACAATACAACCCTTTCGAATTTATTTAATAACTCTTTCAAATACCATGGATAGAGTTGTCCATAAGGCGGTCTGAAAAATGAACTGTTATAATTTTGAGTACTCTTTTCAATATTTTCAAAATAGTAACTTTTCTTAACCGACCAAGCCTTTAAATGATTAAAGGTATGATTTCCAACTTGATGACCCTCGTTCACCACCCGCTCGAAAACCGATGGGTGTTTAACAATATTCTCGCCTACCATAAAAAAAGTAGCCTTTATCTGATACTTTTTTAAAAGATCTAATATCCAAGGGGTTACCTCAGGTATTGGTCCATCATCAAATGTTAGAATAACCCTCTTCTCCTCTGTCTTAATCCGCCACGTAGCGTTAGGATAGAGATTGCGCAGAAAAAAAGAGGGTCTTTCAAACATCTATCTTAGCGTGTAAATCCCATTTTACCTGCATATTCGCCGTACTGACTCTCAAACTTCTTAGCCAATACTTCACGATTATGTCTCTTAGCAACTTTTAGTATCTCTACAAAAATAGCCATACTGCGCTCGGTATCTCCTTGAACTGATTTTTGGAAACGGCTCGACTGAGAGATAAAATAATCTAACTCCTGAGTGGTACCCTCACCAAACTCTTTCAATATACGATCACCATTTGAAGTATCACCAATGCGGTAGAATCCATCGGCTAACGATAAAGAAAAGTAATTGTAAGGAACTAACTTACTTGGCAACTTACTCTCTGCTAAAGCAAGCACCTTTGATGCTTTATCTTTCTCCCCTTCATCAATCAAAGAACTAGCCAAACGGCCCAAATTACTTCGAATATTCATCGCCATACGAAGATGATTCTCATCTAAATAGACCTTAGGATTATCAAATCCACCCCATTTAAACTTATTCATCACATTATCGTACATGATCTTTGTATTAACCGTACCATTCTCCATTTCGTTACTACGCGACTGAACTGGAACCACGCGATAAGCTAACCCTTCAAGTTGAAAACAATCTTGAAGTCCGCAATAGTTCTCATCACCAACCGTAACAGCATAATAGATAGGACGTTTCCACTGATTATTAATCAACATATCAAGAATCATTAACTCACTCTTCATGATATATTGCTTATCAAATTGTAATAAGATATATTTTCTTAAATCTTTTGCAGCCTCTTTTGATACAATTCCCGACTTAAGCACTGCTGCACTGTCGATAGGTAATACAAATGATTTTGATGGGAAATGTGAAACTTTCTCTGGGTAACCAGGAATCTGCTTCGTTTCAGGTTCGGTACTCTTAACCCAATCAAGCGCATCTTTTAAATCAATAGGCTTCTTTTGTGTTCTATCTAATAACCAAACAACATCATTGGTTCCAGTAATATATTGATCTTTCGTAAACGATATTGGCAAGGCATCTGAAAGATAAGCCTTTCGCTTCATTTGATCGATATACCAATCAGTTTGTAAGTAACTCAAATTACAAACTCTAACGTCTGTACGAACCCCTTCAACCTCCTGCGCATACCATAATGGGAAGGTATCATTATCTCCATTTGTGAATAGAACAGCATCTTTTTCACACGACATTAAGTAATCAACACCTAAGTCACGTGCAATGTATCTATTTGAACGATCATGATCATCCCAGTTTTGAGCCGCCATTACAACAGGAACAAGTAGAAGTGTTGTACCAAACGCAACACCAACAGCCATGTTTCCTTTTAAAAAGCGCTGAATTAACTCAATCACTCCAAGAACGCCAAGTCCAATCCAAATAGCAAATGCATAGAAAGATCCTACATAAGCATAATCACGTTCACGTGGTTGTAGTGGCGTTTGATTCAGATACATCACAATAGCCAAACCCGTTAAAAAGAAGAGCATTGCTACAATCCAGAAACTACGCTTACCCTCCTTCCCACTATTATATTGGAACACCATTCCGAGGACTCCTAATAAAAGAGGTAATAAAAAGTATTTATTATTGGCTTTATTATTTTTATACACATCTGGCAATTTTGATTGATCGCCTAAGAAAGCTGAATCTACAAAAGAGATTCCTGTCTGCCAATTTCCTTTATGGAGCTCGCCCGAACTGGCAATATCATTTTGACGACCCGCAAAATTCCACATAAAATATCTGAAATACATAAAGTTAATCTGATAATTCCATAAGAATTTCAAATTCTCCCATGCAGTAGGTACCATGATGGTTGTATTCTTTCCATCTTGTCCCTCTACTGTTACTGGTCGCCCTTCTACATTAGCCCAACTCTCATACTCTCTTATATGACGAGGATCACGACTATGCATACGAGGCAAAAGAGTTGTCGTTGCAGGATCATACTCATATTCAACCTTATAATCAACAATTTCATAACGTCCTCCTTTTTGTACATAGACAGGGTCACCACCACCATCTTTACCTTCATTCGTCTTGATCACTGGCGAGTTGTAATTAGGCCCTGCTATAAGCGGACGATCACCATACTGCTCACGATTTAAATAACCAATCAATGAGAAAACATCATCTGGTGAGTTTTGATCCATAGTTGGCTGCGCTGATGATCGAATTACAATAATTGCAAATGAAGAGTAACCTATCAAAATAACTGTAACTCCTAATAAGATTGTATTCAATATAACCTTGCCATTATTGTAGGTGTACCAAATTCCATAAACCAAAGCGCCAGCCAATAACGTTAAGTAGACAAAAGCACCAGTATTAAAAGGAAGTCCTAAACCATTTACAAAAAAGAGTTCAAACTGTCCGGCAAGTTTTATTGAGCCTGGAATGATACCATATAAAATCGTCAATAATAGAAGAGCTCCAATGCCTAACGCTTTTAAAGTATTGTTACGATTTACCTCAAACTTTTTGAAATAATAAACCATTACAATGGCAGGAATTGCCAATAAATTTAAGAGATGGACACCGATTGAGAGACCCATTAAATAGGCAATCAAAATTAACCATCTGTTAGAGTATTGCTCATTAGCAACATTCTCCCATTTTAAGATTGCCCAAAACACAACGGCTGTAAAGAGAGATGATAGTGCATACACTTCACCCTCAACAGCAGAAAACCAAAACGTATCAGAAAAAGTAAAGGCTAAAGCACCAATCATACCCGATGCCATTACAGCCCAAGTACGCCAAGGCTCATCGCTCTCTTCGTCTGCAATCATCATCTTTTTTGCCAAATGAGTAATTGACCAAAAGAGAAACATTATTGTTGCTGCACTTGCAAAAGCAGAAAGAGCATTCACCATTACGGCGAAATTCTTTGGATTACCAAAAGAGAAGAGACCAAAGAAATTTCCAATAATCATAAATAGAGGTGCCCCAGGCGGGTGACCCACAACCAATTTCTTTGCTGTACTGATAAACTCACCGCAGTCCCAAAAACTAGCGGTAGGCTCCAATGTAAGCAGATAGGTTATTGCAGCCACGGCAAATGCAACCCAACCAAATAGATTATTGTAAAACTTATAACTCTTCATTCGTAAAGATTTATTTGTAAATGATTAAATAAACAACTGCAGGATTAGCTTGAATAATTAATCGTATAAATTATTTAAATAGTAACCGCACAACCAACTCAGAAAATGTTATATCCCCCTTTTGCTGTTGCGTGCCAAAAGTAAATATTTTTTGTGAATTATAATTACATGGCGATTACCAAGTTGCAATAAATAACAACGTAAATATAAAAGGTGATGGTTTTGTTTAAAGAGTCTAAGTGTCTCATCTCGAAAAACATAGGCAATTAGCCTTTTACTGTTGAATATTTTTTCAAAAAAAGTACGAAAAACTATTGCATTGAAAATTATTTTGCACTACTTTTGCATCGCTTTCGAAAAGGAAGTCTAGAGGATTGTCCTGTGGTGTAATTGGCAACACGTCTGGTTTTGGTCCAGAAGAGTTCAGGTTCGAGACCTGACAGGACAACATAAAAGAGCTCTCAAAAATGGGAGCTCTTTTCTTTTTTAGTAAAACGTTATCTTTATTGCTTTCAAAGCAATCCATCCTTCAAACATAAGCTAGCTCTGAAGGCCAAACAACGATCTCCTCCGTGTTTTACATTTGATCTAACATAGGATGATTCGCCTTCGGCGAATATTTTGTTGTAGCGCAAAGATCCGCAATCGAAGATATTTGCGTAATAATTCAATTTAAAGCCGTAGGCGAGATAAATAACTCCTCCAGATTTTACTCTTGGTCCGATAAAAGTATAAATTTCGTTATATTTGTTTTGCTACACGTTATGCAAGATGAAACCACTCCTACTAATATCAATAATCGCCATAATTGCGTCATCTGCAAACGCACAATATAACGACACCAATTTAGGGTTTCGCTTGGGACTAGGAGATGGCTATAGCGCAGAGATATCTTACGAAACCCCTTTAAAACTAAAATCAAACAAACGGCTAGACCTTAACATTGGGATGGGAGGTGGCCAGAACTGGAATGCCATTAATTCAATCTACTCCAACGTTATATATAAAATTGGCAACTACATCGATGCTGGGTGGCAATGGCACTATGGATTGGGGATATCAGGAGGAATGTCAACCTATGACGGACCAGATATTACTCAAGAGAACATTATGAACGGCGATAAATTTATAAATCTGGGCATTGTGCCTGTTATTGGCATTGAGAAGCACTACAAAAAGATCCCGATAAATTTAACCATCGAAATAAGACCAAATATTCCTCTGATAAATATCGATTACTCCTATTGGGGGACACTTGGATTTGCCCTAAGATACAGACTTTAACTATCTCATTCGAACAGCAATAACACGCCAAAATGACCGATACACCTTCCCGTTAGAGGCATGAATTTCGGTTCGAACAAAACGGTATTTCGTTAATTCAGGTACTCGCTGATAAAATTGATTAAGCTCAATAGTTATTGCATGATTCGTTTTTGAAGATAACACAATCGGATAATCTTCACTTCGCACCTTATAACGCTTCTTGTCGGAAAATTTAGCAAAAACCATCACTGGTTCCGAAAAAGTAATCGACTCACTCTTTCGGTTACTCACCACAATTCGCCACTTAAGATAACCACTTCGCCTATTGCCTACAACACCCGCACGAAGCAGTACAAATCCAGGGAAAAATCGATCTATCCCTTTCCATCTCTGAAATAGGTAAATAATGGTAGATAGAGCTACTAGTAGGGCAAAAGGCAACCAAACAATCCATTGCTGAGGTACTGCTCCTGAAACACCAGTGCCGTTACTCTTCTCAAACAGTAATGGGGTTTGTGATGAATCAATTGTTGTTGCTACTTGATGAGGAGACTCATTAAGCTTCACAATCATAAAATGGTTTATAAGCTCTAGTCCTATAAAAACAAGCAAAAAGAGCAATATATATACTCGATATTTCAAGTAAAATCCTTGAAGTGCTTTAATCATATTATCATTGAATTACAGGAATCAATCCTTTGAAGTTAATTATATATTTGCCATTACGCATAGGCTTAGACATCATCTCCTCGTCCTCGGTATCACCATTGGCTATACCTACACTTGCAAACCACACCTTGCCACCACGTTGTGTTGCCAGATAAACTACTTGAGAGGCCACATGAGGGAAAAGGATTCCCATCTCAGGAAATCTCTTAGTTTTCACAATCACTAAGTGATACTCTTCATCCAGCTTAGCTAAAATTTGTGGATTAGACTCCAACTCCTTTCGCACAGTTATCACCTCGTAACCAGCATCAATAAGATGCTTATAAACCACCTTTATCCCAAGTAGATGAAGATCCTCATCATTTAACTCCAAAGTACTACTCATTAAGTACAATTTTCAAATATAAATCAATTATGAACATAAGTTCCAATAGCCTCACCTCTTACCACCTTGACCAAATTACCTACAGTATCCATATCAAACACAATGATTGGCAAGTTATTCTCTTTACACATGGCCGTAGCGGTAATATCCATCACCTTAAGTCCACGCTTTATCACTTCATCATACGTTATCGAATCAAACTTAGTGGCTGTAGGATCTTTCTCTGGGTCGGCTGTATAGATGCCATCCACTCGAGTCCCTTTAAGCATAACATCGGCCTCAACCTCAATGCCACGTAGCGAAGAGCCCGTATCAGTAGTAAAATAAGGATTTCCAGTACCTGCAGAAAGAATAACAACCTCACCATTTTTAAGTGCTTCAATAGCCCTTGGCTTAGAATAAAACTCGCCTATTGGCTCCATTCTAATTGCGGTTAAAACTCTAGCCTTTACTTCAACCGATTCGAGAGCCGAAGCCAACGCCAAACTATTAATAACGGTTGCTAACATCCCCATCTGATCCCCTTTATAACGATCAAATCCTTTTGATGCACCCGACAATCCACGAAATATATTTCCTCCTCCAATAACAATTGCAACTTCTACACCTGATGAAGTAATTTCCTTGATCTGCATAGCATACTCATTTAATCGAGTCGTATCGATTCCGTGACCTTGAGCGCCCATAAGCGACTCTCCACTAAGCTTTAGTAAAATACGTTTATATTTCATGGTTATAATTATTAGCAACATTTAATAGATTGAATAACTCCAGAATCCGCATTAGCATCCATTAAGAAGCAATATAACGCAATCTGTGTTAAAGTGGCTCAAAGATAAACCATTTTTACAAAAAAAGCCTCCCATCTAATAAGACAGGAGGCTTTAAATTATGATAAAAAATCGTTACCGATTAGTTATTTAATGAGAAACGAACGAAAGCAGTTACTGTTAAACCACTTTGAGTCTCTGTAAGATATTGTTTAATAGACTTCTTGTTATCCTTCACAAAAGCTTGCTCTAAAAGAGTGCTCTCTTTGAAGAACTTTTGGATACGACCATCAGCAATTTTATCTAACATATTCTCAGCTTTACCTTCATTACGTGCTAATTCACGAGCAATCTCTTTCTCTTTAGCAATAACATCAGCAGGAACCTCATCAGCCGAAACAGCAACAGGAGCCATTGAAGCTACTTGCATAGCAACATCTTTACCCACTTGCTCAGGAAGAGTTTGGTTAAAACCAACTAATGTTGAAAGTTTTGCACCATGGTGAATATAAGCCACTACTTGCTCAGCACTAATTGATTGATAGAATGATAAATCAATCTTCTCACCAATAACAGCCGTTTGCTCAGTTGTTTTGTCGCTGATAGCCATGCCATCAACAACAAGAGCTTTTAACTCATCAAGATTCGCTGGATTTTTGTCAAGAGCAGCTGCCAAGAATGACTCCGCTAACTTAACAAAACCCTCATTCTTAGCAACGAAATCAGTTTCGCAGTTAAGAACGATAAGAGCACCTCTTTTACCATCGGCAGTAACTTTTGCAATAACTGCACCTTCAGTAGCTTCACGATCTTGACGCTTGTTAGCGATTGCTAAACCTTTTTTACGTACAAGCTCTACCGCTTTATCGAAATCACCATCAGCATCTGTTAGCGCTTTTTTGCAATCTAACATACCTGCGCCAGTAGCGTTTCTTAATTTACTTATATCAGCAGCTGTAATAGCCATTGTTTTATATTTTAAGTGATTAATCTAACAATTATTCTGCATCACCAGCTTCGTCAACCTCTTCAGCTACAACGCTACCAGTCTCTTTACGTACTCTTTCGCGACCTTTTCCAGTGCCTTTTTTAGCATCTTTCTTAGGTTGATCTTCACCATCCTCTTTAGATACTTGACGCTCAGAAAGACCTTCGATAATTGCTTTCACCATTACATCGGTAATAAGCTCGATAGACTTTGTTGCATCATCGTTTGCAGGAATAACAAAATCGATATCTTTAGGATCAGAGTTAGTATCAACGATACCAAAAACTGGAATACCAAGACGTTTTGCCTCTTTAACCGCAATATGCTCTTTCATTACATCGATCACGAACATAGCCGCTGGAGTACGAGTTAAATCAGAGATTGAACCTAAGTTCTTCTCCATTTTAGCACGCTGACGAGTAATTTGAAGACGCTCACGCTTAGAAAGACATAACCAAGACTCATCTTGTGTCATTTTGTCGATGCTGCTCATCTTACGAACTGCCTTACGAATAGTAGGGAAGTTAGTAAGCATACCTCCAGGCCAACGTTCAACAACGTAAGGCATGTTGATAGCACCAATTTTCTCAGCGATAATCTCTTTTGCTTGTTTCTTTGTGGCTACGAAAAGAATTTTACGACCTGATTTTGCAATCTGTTTGATAGCAGCCGCAGCTTCATCAATCTTTGCAGAGGTTTTATATAAATCGATAATATGGATACCATTTTTCTCAGTATAGATATACGGAGCCATAGCTGGATTCCACTTTCTCTTAAGGTGACCGAAATGTACGCCAGCCTCTAATAATTGTTCAAAACTTGTACTTGACATTTTCTTTTTTTTAATAAGTTCGTTTACTTTCTGCGTAAGCAAGCAACTGATGAGTAGTTCATGAATAGAAGTCTAATCAGTTTAGATACTAAACGCACCTGAATATTAACGTTTAGAGAACTGGAATCTCTTACGTGCTTTAGGACGACCCGGCTTTTTACGCTCAACAACGCGAGCATCACGAGTGATAAAGCCTTCTGCTCTAAGAGCTGATTTATCAGTAGCATTTATTTTAACAAGGGCACGAGCAATAGCCAAACGTAAAGCTTCTGCTTGACCTTTAGTTCCACCACCATTTAAATTTACTTTAATATCGTAGTTGCCAGCAACACCTAATGTGTTAAGAGGTTGTTTTACAACATACTGTAAAATAGTAGCTGGAAAATATACACTCAAATCACGCTTATTGATAGTAATTTGACCTTTGCCTGCAGTAAGATATACACGAGCAACTGCCGCTTTTCTTCTGCCGATAGCGTTTATCATTTCCATAATCCTTATTTAATAGAATTTAAATTAATCACTTTTGGTTGTTGAGCCTCATGTTTGTGCTCTGTACCAGTATAAACATACAAATTACGGTATAGCTGACGGCCTAAAATACCTTTTGGTAACATACCTTTAACAGTACGCTCAACCAATTTATTAGGATTTTTTGCAAACAACTCAGCTGGTGTAACCTCTGTTTGACCACCGGTAAAACCACTGTGATAGAAAAAGATTCTGTCGCTCCACTTTTTGCCAGTTAAACGAACCTTGTCTGAATTAATGATAATCACGTTATCTCCGCAATCAACGTGAGGGGTGAAATTAGGCTTATACTTACCACGAAGTATTTTTGCTACTTTACTGCCTAAACGACCAAGAACTTGATCTGTAGCATCAACAATAACCCACTCCTTTGTAGAAGTTGCTTTATTTGCCGAAACTGTTTTGTAACTTAAGTGATCCACTTTGTTATCCTTTTACGTTAATTATACTAAAAATACATACTCAAAAACTTCCGCAACACACTATTCCTTAGGCAATTGAGAACCGATCTTCACCTATCGATAATCCTTGTGACCCCTAATTCTGTAGCCTGCTTCCAAAAGTCAGCATGGACAATAATCGGGCGCAAAATTACAACAATATTTTAAACTACCACTACTAAATTAAATTATTTACACAAAAACTAAACGTTTTTTTACTGCTAATAGAAAGAGAATTAAGATTTTATAGAACTTTGTTGCCTACCTCTTTATTCCCATCTGATGAATAGCTCTTTGATACTTTTGTGCATTAATATTGTGCTGATGCAAACTGGTCGCAAAGTTATGATAACCACTTAAATCTTCTTTAGCACACATAAATATAAACTTATGCTCACTATAGTTGAGTACCGCATCAATCCCCTCTACCGAAGGCATTCGGATTGGGCCTGGAGGTAAACCCAGATTTTTATAGGTATTATAGGGTGAATCAACCCCTAAATCAACCGTCAATATTCGTTTGCGAGCAAAATCTCCCAAGGCAAATTTAATGGTCGGATCGGCCTGAAGTGGAATGCCTCGCTTAATTCGATTAATATATAGCCCTGCTACGACAGGTTTCTCATCAATCTTATTGGTCTCTTCATCAACGATCGATGCCAAAGTTGCCACTTCGTCGGGCTTTAATCCAATGTGTGACGCCTTAGCAAGACGAGATTCGTTCCAAAACACCTTATGTTCGCGCTTCATTCTCACAATAAACTTTCGTGCAGTGGTTGCCCACATAAATTGATAGGTGTTAGGTATGAACATGGCAATAACATTATGGGACTTAAAACCTAATGAATCTAGAAAAGTCTCATTCCTTAGAAGCGAAACAAACTCAACCGAATCCACATCAATTTTAGAACACACTTGATGAGCCAAGTCGGGAATCGTGCGTTGATTAATAAATGTAACATTCACCCCTTCCTGTGAGCCACTTCTAAGCCTTTTTATTAAATGGTAATTAGACTCGCCTTTAATGATTTTATACTTACCTGGTATAATTCGGTGATCATACTCCATGAATTCGGCCATCCATTTAAACGATTCCAAATCGTTCAAAGCACCAAGTACGCTAAGTTGCGAAAAAACATCATCGATAGTACTCTGCTCTTTTAAATAAAGATAAACCCTCTTATCCCCAAAATCTTTAACATTAGGCTTGTAAGCTTTTGCATAAAACTGCACAAAAACCGATATTGCAATAACAATAATAACAATAATAACAG
>JAGPHP010000152.1 GCA_018055415.1 Breznakibacter sp.
ATGCTTAAAGTTGGGGTAAACTTCTAATCGATTATATTTTATTGCTTTAAAGGCTCGGCATTTTGTCGGGCCTTTTTTTTGACTAAAAATCATTTTTTTAGTGTTCTATTTTGTGGTAATGTGAGCAAACCCTAATTTAGTTTCAGATGTCATAATACCGTCTGGCGAGTCGTATGTATTGCCTAATGTGGACAGTAATAGTTCGCTATTGTGGAGTTCTTTAATCTCTGATGGAAATACAATTACACCACAATTAAATGGTTCCGTAGTGGATGTTAATTGGAGTGTAGCTTCTCAAGCGGGATCAAAATCTCTTATCTATACATTTGAAAAACCTATTGATGTTTCAGTCTATAACCAGTTAGAGTTGAAATTATCTAAAGATTTGGCGGTTAGTTATCCTACTAACGTGGCAGTGACTCTAATTGATACGAATGGAGTATCAAATAGTAATGCTGTGTGGACAATTTCCAATTTTGAGCAGATAAATGCGAGCGGGTATTTGCAGTTTGCAACTGGCAATAGCGCAGATGGAGGCGAGTGGTTGCCTCAACAAATCAAGAGAATTGAGATTAAACTAAACGATGGCGTAGCTAATTTGGGGAATGGTGATTTTACAATTGAGTCAGCACGTTTAGTCAAAGAGCCAGTAAATACCTCTATACCAAAGTTAAATTCTCAAGAGTCTGGAATAGAGATTTATCCAAATCCAGTAACAGGTACTTTAAATATTGATATGAGCACGAAAAGTGGTCTGCTTGATGTTGTTACGGATTTATCTGGGAACTCTATCGTTCAGTACAAAGCTAAAGGCGGTGCACTTAATCAGATTGATGTATCTCAATTGCAAAAAGGGGCTTACATTGTTACAATTAAGAGTGATTTGGAAGTATATGCATACACTCTTTTAAAAAAATAGACGTCGATAAGGCATCTTGAAAAATTATAAAAATATAAAAGTGGTTGAGACATACTTGTTTTAGCCACTTTTTTTATCGGGTAACGATGCAATCCGTTGTGTGAAATGGATATTCTAGTAATTGAGAATTATATTATTCGTAAGCGTTAGAGCTTACTCTTTAAATTCACTTTTTATTCCTCTAAATCCTCTGATGCTCTTTTCTATCAAGCAAGTGGTTGTATAGAGATCATGTTGAAAGAATAGCTGATACCCTTTTTGTGAAACTTCCTCAAGAAAGCGCTCTTTTTCTTTAATAGATGTTAGAGGGAATGTGTCGTAAGCCGCTATCCAAGCTAATGGAATACTTGCCATTACGGGTATTACGTCACCTGTGTAGCAATACGTGTCAGTTTGAGTGGTTACAAATGGAACAATTTGGCCTGGAGTATGTCCATCAAATATTCTCATCTCAAAGCCTTCAAAAAGTGTAGTGTCCTCTTCAATAAAGTGAATCATGTTGCGTTCAAAAAGAGGCATCATATTCTCGGGAAAAGAGACGCTTGCTTCTCTTATGTTAGAGGGGTTGATATAGTTTTCCCATTGAGCTTTGGTTGTCCAGTAGGTGGCATTTGGGAAGGTTGGCACTAAACTGCCATCGCTTAATTTCGTAACGCATCCCCCACAGTGGTCAAAGTGGAGATGGGTTAAAACTACATCGGTGATATCTTCGGGCTTGTAACCTTTTGATGCAAGGGATTTTAGAAGCTCCCCCTCTCCATTTGTATATTGATATTTTAAGAATCGATCGGATAATTTATTGCCCATACCTGTATCAACCAAGGCTATTCGGGTGCCATTGTCGGCTAATAGACTACGCATGGTGAGGTTAATGAGGTTATCACCATCCACAGGATACTCTTTAGACCACATGAGCTTCGGGATTATTCCAAATGCTGCTCCTCCGTCGCACATAAAATTGCCACAATCAATAACTTTTATCTTCATATTGTTATTACATTTCTAATTGTTCAAGCTCAGGAATTAACTCTTTTTCAAATGTTTTTAAACATTTTGTAGCTGCATCTTTGAGGGCATTTTCATAGCTGCCCGATTTTATTCCTTTTATTTGCGAAGAGCGGTGACTAAATATCTCCTCCATGGTGTTGTTTGAGATAACGGTCATATCAATTTCTCCATAAACAATATAAACAGTGTAGCCGTTAGATGGTTTAGATCCTCCATCGGTAAAGTTTATGTTTAATTTTACGGTAAAGTCAGAGTTGTTGGTACTATCGGTATAGGTGAAGAAGTTTTGATTTAGTAGCGAGCGCAGTTCATTGGCAAGATATTTTCCATTAGTTTGGTTGCCAAAAGTTATCTCAGTTAACTCGATAATCGCTTTTGAACGTTGCATCTCAAGAGAAATGGTTGTTTCGGGTAACATCTCCATTGGAACAAATGCTTTTTGAATCTTTGCAATGGTTCCATCGCTGTCTAGAAATGGCTCGATATTAAGGCGTGCTCTTATTTGTTGGCGTTTGATGTTTGAAGTTACTTTACTGATGCCGCATTTAGCTTCACCCTCGTAATTTGTGGTTGCTGAGGAGCATAGATCACCTTCACCTTTAGTAAATGAAAAGGAGATCGGGAGATTAGAAATGGGGTGTTTACCATCTATTCCGGAGTTGAATGTGACAGATACACCAACCGGAATTTCTAAATCTCTTGAGAGTTTGACGGAAATACTCGCTTGGAATGGTTCTAAATGAATACGTTGTAATATGTATTGTAGATTTGTGTAGATATCGGAACCTAGATTTATATCTTCATCAAACGATTTGATTGTTAAATCTTCATCCAAATGATCTTTCAACGCGCTAATGGCTTTCAGATAATTTGAAATAGCTTCATTTACATTTCCACTTTTTTGGAAACTCAGTCCTTTTTGGTAATTTATAAGTGCGAGTTTCTTAGCTTTTTCAAGTTGCTGGCGTTTTGCCATCTCATATTTCGCTTTTGAGAGCTTAACGTAAACCCAATAGTTATTGCTATCTTCATAAGTTTCAATTTCGTATCCCTCAAGTGTTTGCATCGTTTTGAGAGAGGTGTTGCTCTCATAGCTCTCTTTCACTAAGTTATTATTCTCGAGCTGATGAAGGATTGAATTTGCCGAAATTGTTACCGTAATTTCTGAACTAAGCTCTTTTAGGGCTTTACTTCGAGCAGAAAGGGTATAATCTACTTGATTGCCAGTTTTTTCAACAACTCCAATGCCTTGATAATAGTCGTTCAGAATAGGACGTTCCTTTATCCATTTTGGCTTTTTGGCTTCGCTATTTATTGTAAAAAGAGATGTAATTATTATGAGCAGTAGCGTTTTAATCGAGTTATTCATCACTTTCAAGGTTTAGGTGTTTGAATATTAATGTAGATTCGTACCCTTTAGATGCTGCTAAACGAGCAATTTTACTTTTTTTCTTGTATTCGTTTGGCTCTTTTATTTTTCGTTTGGCAGTTTCAATAATCTGCACAAGATTGGCCGTATATTGTTCTTCGTCAATGACTTCAAGAGCCTCTGCTATGATTTCGGAGTTTAACTTCTTTTGTTTGAGTTGGAAGGTTATTTTGATTTTTCCCCACTTTTCAAATCGGTATTTATCTTTAGTGAAGTAGGTTGCATAACGTAAGTCATCTATGAAGCGTTCGGCTTTAAGTTTTGCAACGACCTCATTTATAACCTCTTTGTCGGTTTGTAATTTAATGAGTTTCTCTTCTATTTGCGAGGAACATCTCTCCTGCTTGGCACAAAGATCGGTAGCAAAAGTGTAGGCCTCTTTAAAGTTCATAGGTGATTTCTTAATTGATTTGTTTGGGGTAGATTAATCAATTATTGTGCCTTTTGTGTTACTCTGTTATAATTTGTTTGGCTGAACTTGAGGCAAATGCTCGGCGACGTAAGATGAAGTCGTTACCAAGGTATAAACGTCTAACTTCAGGATCATCTGCCAACTCTTCGGCGGTACCTGCTTTAAGAATATTTCCTTCAAAAAGTAGATAGGCTCTGTCGGTAATAGAGAGTGTTTCGTGAACGTTATGGTCGGTAATTAAGATGCCAATATTTTTCTCTTTAAGTTTGTAGATGATCTCTTGGATATCTTGTACTGCAATTGGATCTACTCCGGCAAACGGTTCATCCAAAAGAATAAATTTTGGATTGATGGCTAGGGCGCGCGCAATCTCGGTACGTCTTCTTTCACCCCCGCTTAGTTGAATTCCTAAACTCTTGCGTATATGTTGTAGGCTAAACTCATTAAGTAATTCTTCAAGGCGTTGTTGTTGGTACTCTTTGGTGAACTTTGTCATCTGCAAAACAGCACGAATATTATCCTCGACACTCAATTGACGAAAAACAGAGGCTTCCTGCGCCAAATATCCAATTCCTTTTTGGGCTCTTTTGTACACGGCATCTTGGGTAATTACATCTTCATTAAGATATATTTCACCTTTGTTTGGGGTAATTAAACCAACAATCATGTAAAAAGTGGTGGTTTTGCCTGCTCCGTTAGGCCCTAATAATCCAACAATTTCACCTTGCTCAACTTTTACGGAAACACCTTTTACAACTGTACGTTTTTTGTATTTCTTAATTAGGTTGTCGGTATGTAAAACCAAATTTGGACTGCTCATGTTAAATATATTAGAGAGGGCAAAATTAACTATTAATTTGTTTTGGCGACTCGTTTGCGTTCATTGTTTTTAGCAATTAAAATGCCTACTTCGTAAAGAACTAAAAGAGGAATGGCCACGAGTGATTGACTAACCACATCGGGCGGTGTGATGATGGCTGCAATAATGATGATAACCACAATGGCATGGCGTCGATAAGTGGATAAAAATTTTGCAGATATGAGACCTATTTTGCTAAAAAAATAGATTATTACAGGTAGCTCAAAGACCAATCCGCCCGCCAAGACGATGGATGTAATGGTTGAGATGTAAGAGTCTAAACTTATAATATTTTCAACCAGTTCGCTCACTTTGTAGTTAACCAAAAAGTCGATAGAGAGTGGTGCAATGAGATAATAGCCAAACAGAACACCTAAGAAGAAGAGCGATGAGACGGCAAAAATGGCTCCAGAGGCATTTTTGGCCTCATTCTCCCTGAGCGCGGGTTTGATGAATTTCCAAAACTCCCAAAAGATGTATGGGAATGCCAAAATAAGACCACCCGCTATGGCAATCGTGATACTTGTGGTAAATTGCCCCGACATGTCGATGTTTTGAATCTTTATGCCGTGAGCGTTTATTTGTAAAGCAGGTATGGCAAGTTCGTTAGCAAGCCAAGCAAAAGCTCTGTTGGTAAGAAACTCTTTTTGCGTTGGAGCCAAGATGACATTAGTGAAAATGGTCTCCATGAAAACAAAGATCGTAGCGGCGCCAATGAATGTAGCCATTACCGAGCGTATAAGTACCCATCTTAATATTTCAAGATGGTCAAGAAACGACATCTCTTTGTTGTGATTTTCGCTCATGAATGTTGATGTTTGTGAGATTCGTCTATTTATATAGCTCCTTTTTTTGACGAACGTTGCGAAGATAATAATGTAAAATGAATCCTGCAATTTTGGTATTTACATAAACTATTGCTAAATTTATTGAAACGATAAATCAACAAGAAG
>JAGPHP010000153.1 GCA_018055415.1 Breznakibacter sp.
CTCGAAACGCTGGTGGAGCGCGGCATTGAGATGGTTTCGGTGCCAGGAATTTACTCGTTTTCGGCCATTAGCAATTTGGTGAATCAGCCGCTGGTGAAGGGCGATGAGAGTTTGGCGGTGATTTCGAAGTTTGAAGCGTCGGATTGGGCTGATTTACAGTCGTTTCAAACCGTTGTGTGCATGAAAGTTTCGGCCTACAGCAAGGTGCTTTTTGAGACGTTGGCGGAGGCTAAGGAGTGGAACTTTTTGATGGTGACCAATGCTGGAAAGGCAAGCGAGGTGACATCGAGGGATATAGCTGATTTACAATTAGATGTACCCTATTTTAGTACGGTTGTTTTATCGAAAAATTGATAGTTATGGAGGCAAAAGTTTACTTTATTGGCGCAGGACCGGGCAATCCCGAACTGATAACGCTAAAGGGGCACAGGATGATTGGGGAGGCGGATGTGATAATATATGCTGGATCGCTAGTAAATCCTGAGGTTTTGGCGAATAGGAAATCGAGCGCAGTGGTGCACAACAGCGCCGAAATGAACCTTGAGGAGATCATTGGAACGATACAACGAGCTCATTTAAAAGGACTTTCGGTGGCGAGAGTACATACGGGCGACCCGTCGATTTATGGGTCGATACGGGAGCAGATTGAGGAGCTCGACAAGCTGGGAATTGGCTACGAAGTGGTGCCAGGTGTGAGCTCGTTTACCGCGGCGGCATCGGTGCTGTGCAAAGAGTTTACGGTGCCCGAAATTTCGCAAACGGTTATCTGCACGCGTTTTGAGGGGCGTACACCCGTGCCAGAGTTGGAGCGAATGGAGCTGCTGGCATCGCATCAAACGTCGATGGCGATATTTTTATCGGTGCAGATGATTGGCGATTTGGTAGCGCAACTCACTAAGCACTACCCTATTACAACGCCCATTGCGGTAATTGAAAAAGCAACATGGGCCGATGAGCGCGTGGTGCGTGGTACGCTGGCAGATATTGCCGAGAAGATTGCCACGGCGGGAATTAAAAAAACGGCGATGATTTTAGTAGGCCAATTTTTAGGATCGGAATACAACAACTCGAAGCTTTACGCAGCCGATTTTAGTCACGAATTTAGAGATGCAACCCTATGAAATGGGGTGTTATAGCCATAACCGTTAGCGGTTTGGAAGTTGCAAAACGATTAAAAACAGAGCTTAAAGAGGTGGATATCTACACCCTGCCAAAGTTTTTAGATACCGATACAAAACCGATTGAAGGAGAACTAAGCAGCTTTACGGGCGAGCTCTTTAAAAATCATAAAACACTGATTTACATCATGGCTACGGGCATTGTGGTGCGGTGTATTGCATCGCACTTGACTGATAAAACGGTTGATCCTGCGGTGGTGGTAATGGATGAGCAGGGTAAATATGCCATAAGTCTCCTCTCGGGACATTTAGGCGGGGCTAATGCGGCGGCTCTTTACATTGCTAAGACTATTGGTTCTCAAGCCATTATCACTACAGCATCGGATGGCAAAGGGGTGGCGTCGGTAGATATGATTGCTCAGATGCACAACCTAAAAATAGCCTCTATGCAAGATGCTAAAGAGCTGACTGCCATGGCGGTAAACGACAAACGTATTGGCTGGCGTAACGATACACATCAAGATTTGCCCCACTATTTCAATTGGAGCGAAACGGAATGTGATGGCTTGGTAGTGGTTAGTAATGAGATAATTACTCATGATAAACCTATGGCGCAACTGATACCGCAAAATATAACTATTGGCGTAGGTTGCAGGCGAGGCGTTCTGGGAAGCACCATCATAGAATTTGTAACCGAACAGTTGGCTATTAATAATTTGCATCCACTTAGTATTGAGCAACTTGCATCGGTAGATTTAAAGATGGACGAAGAGGGCATTCACGAAACGGCCAAACATTTCAAAGTGCCTCTTACCTTTACTTTAAGAGCTGAAATTGAGAAGATTGAAACGCAATTTGATGCTTCGGACTTTGTTAAATCTAAAATTGGGGTATCATCGGTCTGCGAACCTGTTGCCTTCATTGCAGGAGGGCGAAAGGGGCGATTTATTAGCAAGAAACAGAGTAAAGATGGGGTAACGGTGGCAATTTTTGAGAGAAAAATATAACTCACGCAAAGACGCAAAGACGCAAAGGAAAACAAACAAAACTTTGATTCTTAACGCCTTTGCATGACATAAAATAAGCCTCCCCTAGCCCCTCCAAGGGAGGGGAACAAGGCTACCGAAAGTTCACTGATATTGCAAGAAGTTCACTAGCAACCTAACTCCCCTCCTTTGGAGGGGTTGGGGGAGGCCAAAAACATACAACATGAAAGGAAAAATATACGTAGTGGGCACAGGCCCAGGATTTGAAGAGTATTTGAGCCTTCGCGCCATAACAGTTTTAAAGGAGTGCGATGTGGTGGTGGGTTACAAAACCTACATCAACCTCATTGAAAAACTGATAGAGGGTAAGGAGATTCACTCATCGGGTATGCGCAAAGAGGTGGAGCGTTGTCAGCAGGTGGTTGATATTGCACTGAGCGGTAAAAATGTATGCATGATAAGCAGCGGTGACCCAGGTGTTTACGGCATGGCGGGCATCATTCTCGAAATGGTTACGCAAGCCAATAATGGTATTGAGGTGGAGATTGTTCCAGGCATCACCTCGGCACTCTCATCGGCCTCGCTGGCGGGTGCACCGCTCATGAACGACTTTGCGGTAATAAGTTTGAGCGACCTCATGACACCATGGGAGGTTATTGAAACCCGCGTAGATAAAGCCTCAGAAGGCGATTTTGTGATGTGTATCTACAATCCCAAAAGCATGACGCGTGTGGAGCAGATATCTATTTTTAAAGATATCGTTGCGCGCCACCGAAATCCCCAAACACCTGTAGCCATCGTGCGAGATGCCATGCGAACCGAAGAGGCCGTAACGTTAACCACTTTAGAGGAGATGCTTAATCACCACATCGACATGACAACCACACTTATTATTGGAAATTCACAAACGTATGTGGCTAATGGTAAGATGATTACACCAAGGGGATATAAGATTGGGTAGGAAACCTTTTTCATAAAACTTTGCGTCTTTGCGACTTTAACTACGTTGATCTTCGATTGCATGATTATAAAAAATAAACAAAACTATGATTTGGATTATTGGAGGAACAGTAAATGCTACAGATATCAGCGATTTGCTCATATCTCAAAACTTCCCCGTACTAGTTTCAGTAACTACCGAATACGGTCGGATATTGGCACAACAAACAGGAGCCGAAGTGATCAGTGGTGCCTTAAATCAGTCGCAAATGAGCCAATTGATTGTCGAAAAAAACATCACCATGGTTGTTGATGCCAGCCATCCATTTGCCTTAGAGGTATCGCTCAATGCCATCGCAGCATCCAGCGAGTGCAGCATTCCATACATCCGCTTTGAACGCCCAAATAAGATTTATAAAGAGGCTACTTATCTCTCAAGCTACAATGAAGTTGTAGAGTATCTAAGTTCCAAAAAAGGCAATATACTGCTCACTACAGGATCAAAGCATATTGCTCATTTTAAACCACTTGGCGCTTACCGTATAGTGGCACGCGTACTCTCAACCGCTAGCAGTTTGGCAATGTGTGAAGAGGCAGGACTAAATCCCTCAAACATAGTAAGCCTCTCCAACGTTTGTTCAAAAGAGCTAAATTATGCTTTATTGAAAGAGTTTAATATTAAGTATTTAGTAACCAAAGAGAGTGGTGCCGAGGGTGGAATTAACGAGAAAATAGAAGCAGCAAAAGTGGCTGGTGTTGAGGTTGTTATCATCAAGCGTCCTCCCATATCTTACCCTGATCGAGTAGAGGACTACTTTAGTTTGATGAGACGAATAAAAACTATCACACAAACAATGTGCACCGAAACCGAAATAAACGAATTAAATTAAAAACGACAAATTATCATACAAAAAATATATATTTAAAAATAATATTTTCGTGATTTTAAAATACACAAAAATCAATACAAATAACTAAAAATCAAACATTTAACAAACAAAGTTCAACATGTCATATTTTATTAATATGAATTTAATCTATAATTTTTGTCTGAATTGTTTGGTGGCAAAAAAAATATCCCACATATTTGCATTGTAGTTAGACAACAAACACAATACAAACTTTAAAAACATATAAATCATGGCAAAAATTGCTCAAGACATCACCGCATTAATTGGAAATACTCCATTAGTAAAAGTAAATCGCCTAACACAAGGCGCTGCAGCCGAAGTGGTTGCAAAACTTGAATCGTTCAACCCGGCAAGTTCGGTTAAAGATCGTATTGCCTTTGCAATGATTACCGATGCCGAACAAAAAGGTCTTTTAGATAAAGACACCGTTATAGTGGAGCCTACTAGTGGCAACACAGGGGTTGGTTTAGCTTTCGTGGCAGCCGTTAAAGGTTACCGACTAATCCTTACTATGCCTGAATCAATGAGCATCGAGCGCCGTAAGTTGTTGGTTAAATTTGGTGCCGAACTGGTTTTAACCGAAGCGCCTAAAGGAATGAAAGGTGCTATTGCTAAAGCAGAAGAGATTGCAGCATCGTTACCAAAAGCTTTTATTCCTCAGCAATTCAACAACTTAGCAAACCCTGAAGTACACCGCAAAACAACTGCCCAAGAGATTTGGAACGACACCGATGGTAAGGTTGATTTCTTTGTAGCCGGCGTAGGAACAGGCGGAACTATTACAGGTGTGGGCGAAGTGCTTAAGAGCTTAAATCCGAACGTTAAAATCATTGCCGTTGAACCAGCTTCGTCTCCAGTTTTATCTGGTGGTGCGCCTAGTCCGCATAAAATTCAAGGTATTGGTGCAGGATTTATCCCATCTATCTTAAACACAAACGTTTACGACGAAATTATTAAAGTAGAAAACGAGGTTGCTATCGAAACAGCACTACAGGCAGCTCGCCAAGAGGGGTTCTTAGTTGGATACTCTTCGGGAGCAGCACTTTGGGCAGCTATCGAAGTTGCTAAACGTCCTGAAAATGCAGGCAAACGCATCGTTGTTCTTCTTCCAGATACCGGCGAACGCTACTTGAGCAATTTCAATATCTAATATTGATTTTTTATAAATAATTAGCTCAATAACTCAAACCATTTTAAAGAGAGACAGCATCTTTTAAACGATTCAAATTGAGCAAATTGAGCTCACAACAACCAGAGAGTGAGGAGACGTAACTTATCAGATTTTCATCTGAAGTAATCCCCCTCACTCTCTCTTTTTAAACGCTTTACAGATTAAATATGCCTAATAAAGTATTTCCCAGCTTCTCTAACGAGCAATACGAACAGATAGAAAAACTATACAGCGGCTTCACGCAAGAGCAACTGGTATGGATGAGCGGATATTCGGCTGGATTAAGCAGTTATGCACGCCTTTTTAATGGAGCAACAGCTTCACAAGTAACAAATAACGAGAGCCCTGCTGCAACTAGCGCTGCGCCTGAAAAACGCAAATTAACCATTCTTTATGGCTCTCACTCTGG
>JAGPHP010000154.1 GCA_018055415.1 Breznakibacter sp.
CACAAAAAAATTCACAATGCGTTATTTGAGGTTTATAGCAGAACCTATTTAATTGAATATTAAGAGAATGCTAAACTTTTGTCACAAAAGAACGGTAAAAACAGCAAAGATTTGTATCAAAAGAACGGTAAAATAAGTTGAATGATCATTGAATTTGACAAAAATAAAAGGGATAAGTCACCCCATCCCTTCCTGTTAAATTAATCTATCAACTTAATCAACTCCGATTTACTTTTTCGCACTTTTTTAAGATTTACCAGCCAATCTTTTTCAGTATCGCGGTAACCGAGTGGCAATATAACGCAACTTCTCAACCCCTGTTCTCTGAGATTTAGAATCTTATCTAAAGCGGTAGGATCAAACCCCTCCATAGGCGTAGAATCTACTCCTTCAAAAGCCGCTGCAATAACAGCGTGACTAAAAGCAATATAAGCCTGACGTGCAGCGTGTTGGAAATTAACCTCAGCATCTCGCTGTGGATAACTGTTTAACAACTGCAGGCGGTAAGCCTCCCAACCTTCGTTCTTTACACCTCTAACTTCATTTACCAAATCAAAGAAATGGTTAATACGTTCTGCCGTATAGGTATCCCACGCCGCAAAAACAAGCAGATGCGAACAGTCGGTAATAACCGATTGATTCCAACCAATTTCACGAATCTGCTTTTTGATCTCATCGTTTGTAACCACCAATATTTCAAAAGGTTGCAAGCCGCTAGAGGTAGGCGCAAGAATAGCAGCCTCTAAAATTGCATCAACTTTTGATTGTGGTACTTTTTTCCCATTCATTGCTTTAGTAGCATATCGCCACTTCAATTTGTCTAATAATTCCATATACTCATTTTTTAAGATTACAATTTAATGAACATTCATTCTCTTTTTTAACAACAAAAAGATTATAAAGTTCAAAGAAGTTCTATTTTATCCGACTCAATTATGTTTTCTGAATAACCATCTTTTGCCACATGAATCATCCCCAAAGCAATTGTTTTGGCCTCGATGGCACGGTATTTACGCCATTTGCCAACCATAAAAACATTTGCAACAGACATAATCCCCGAAGCAATGGTTTCACCCAAACGTTTCTCATCGCGATTACCCTTTATGAGCGACGGACGCAAGATATAGCAGTTTTTCACGCCACTGGCCAAAACCGCTTGCTCCATCTCTCCTTTTGTTCGGTTATAGAAGATACCACTTTGAGAATCTGCCCCCATTGCCGAAACCACCACAAACGTATCAATACCATTCTCTTTGCAAAGTGCAGCGGCTTTAACAGGAATACCAAAATCAATTTGCTTATAAACAGCTCTATCCTTCGTTTTAGCAGCCGTAGTACCAATGCAACAAAAAACCACATCGGCATTAAAATCAGACTTAAAACGATCTAAATCAATCACATCACCAACAAACTTATCAATTTTTGAAGAGTTAAAATCACTTTTACGGCGTGTGAAGAGTTTAATTCTCGAGTAACTCTCATCAGCAATTAATTGACTAACTAAAAGCTTACCAGTTAAACCCGTAGCACCTAAAACAATAGCTGTTCTCATCAGATTACAAATTAATTACACCTTGATACTATCCCAAGCGGCCTGAAATGCCTCTTTTAATGTTTGATCGGTTACCTTGCAAAGTTCACTCTTTTGCATATTTATAAAAAAAGCTATCGGATAAACCGTAAAGGCATAGAGCAAAAAAGGTGAAAACTCCTTAATAATTCCCTCGCGCTGCCCCTTTGCCCACAAATCAAAAAGTGGCTGCAAATATTTGAGTCCTGCTTGCCGCGTAGCCTCATCAATCATGGGCGTATTATCGCATTGCGACAAAAACGAAGCCTCTTCTAAATTAGACTGCTTATAGACAAACATGTTAAACCAAATCTGCTCAAAACTCTTTTTAACTGGCTGATTCAAATCAAACTGCTCGAAAGCACTCTGAGTAAACTCCTCTTTAACAGCCAAGTAGAGCTGATTAATCATATCTTGCTTATTCTCAAAATAGAGATAGATCGTAGCAGGCGAAACGTCGGCCATCTTCGCTACTTTGGCCATACACGCCTCCTGAATACCACCACTATTAACCAAACAGAGGGTTGCTTTTAAAAGAGCCGCACGCTTATCTATGCTTTTTTGAAGTTTTGCCATTGCAATCCATTTCATCTTTATAATGATGCAAAGATAATAAAAAAGAATGACCATTCATTTTTTATTATCAAATATTCGTTTCTTATTTGGTAGGGACAGGTCGCGAGCTGTCCGTTTTTACACCAGTCAAAAATGGGTTGCCGCGACAAATTCAATAATTTCACGATATAGGGGAGGAGAAAAGGGATAAATTGAAACGAATTCGAAAAAAACGGACAGGTCGCGACCTGTCCCTACGATGAAATATCAATACTCATCGGGCAGCTCCTTCAACTGTGCTCTTGAAAACACAGGCCCATCTTTGCAAACAAAGACCTTGCCCACATTACAACGACCGCATTTACCTAAGCCACATTTCATGCGATTTTCGAGAGTGGTAAAAACATTAGTATCTGTATAACCATATTTTTCTAATACAGGAAAGGTAAACTTTATCATGATGGGAGGGCCGCAAACAATGGCAATCGTATTTTCGCTCTGTGGGGCAATTTTATCTAATACTGTGGGTACGAATCCAATTTCGCCAGTCCAATCGGGAGTTTCACCTCCAGGATCAACAGTAGTTACGAGGTTCACATCTGAGCGCGATTTCCACTCCTCTAACTCCTGCTTATAGACCAAATCGTTAACCGTTTTGGCACCATAGAGAATGGTGATATCTTTAAAATCTTCGCGACGATCTAAACACGACCAAATAACGCTGCGCATAGGAGGTAGCGCAATACCACCTGCCACAAAGAGCAAGCTTTTCCCTTTCCACTCATCAATAGGGAAGATATTACCGTAAGGACCCCTAAAACCCATCGTATCGCCCTCTTGCAACAACGCCAACTCGGAAGTTACCCTACCCGCTTCACGAAACGTGCACTCGATATACCCTTTGCGCGTATGTGGCGATGCGATGCAGAAGGTAGATTCGCCCTCACCAAAAACCGAATACTCGCCGAACTGACCTGTATGGAAACTGAATTTGTCGGCATCGGCCTCATTTTTAAACCTCAAACGAAAGGTTCTCACTTGTGGTGCCTCTTCGGTGATTTTTTCAATCTCCATTAAATAAGGCTCGTATATATTTTCTTGACACATAGACAGTTGTGTTATATTTTAAAAAGGGTGTCACGCAAAGACGCAAAGGCGCAAAGAATGGGTTTTACTTCACACCTGTCATGCTTTTGAAACCGAACAGGTGTATTTGAAATACTTTGCGTCTTTGCGCCTTTGCGTGACATAAAATTTTATTTTTCATTTATCTCCACCAAATGCTCCTTAATATTCATATCTACAGGGCAAGCTCGTGAACACCTTCCGCAACCTTCGCACCCTACAACATTCAATTTATCGGGCATATACGAAAATTTATGCATGATGCGTTGTCGCCACCTCTGACTTTGAACCTCGCGCGGATTATGCCCCGAAGTGTGTAACGTAAAGAGCGAAAATCCACACGAATCCCAAAGGCGCAAACGAACGCCCTTTTTTGTATTCTGTTCATCCTGAAAGTCGAAACACGCACAAGTAGGGCACACATAAGCACACGCCCCGCAACCGATACAGCGCAGTGACTGCTCAAGCCAAAGTGCTTTATCTTCGAACGATGCAGTTGCTTTTTTAACCACCTCATCGGAATTAAAAACCACCTCTACTTTTGCAAGAAAATCCTCTTTTTGGATAGATGATGGGGCATCAGAAAGTAACTCATTGAAAAGTAATGAGAGTTCTTTACCCTTTTCTGTTAATATCTCTACCAAATAATCATCGGCACTAATCTTTGTAAACTGAATATCGCTACCGGCAGTGTTACCGGGACTTCCACCTACAGAGGTACAAAAACAGTAGTAGTCGGCCGTATTACAAGCAAACGACAAGATGGTGGTTTTTGCTTTTCGCTTCTGATAAAATGTATCGGCAGGTGCCTCACCAAGAATGGCATTCAAAGATTTAAAACCAGATGCATCGCAAGGTCGAACTCCGAAGAGAATGGTATCTTGAACATCCTTTAGATTTGTCGAATTCTGCGTAACACCCGATTTATCGAGCGTATACTCAAGCACTTTTTCCACTTTAGGGAAGGCCACTTTCTTGGCAGATTGGGTGGTGATTTGCGCATCTAAAGCCACCTCGTCGAGCGATTGTACACTTTCTAAAGTGACAACTTTATCTTTACGAGCAGGCGCTAAAACTTGGTAACCTTTTGAAGTGAAAAGGGTTATTAATTTCAATAAATCGCTCTGCTTTAATACTTTAACTTTATTCTCCATGGTGAGAGATTTAATTTGGCCTCCCCCTACCCCTCCAAAGGAGGGGAGCTTTGGCATGACAACAAATTCAAATTATCAATCATATTCTGGAATAACCTTAGCCCCTCCTTTGGAGGGGTTGGGGAGGCTATATTAAACTAAAATTTTAAGACACCATAAATGGTCGTCTCTACATAATAAAATCCTCTTTATCCTCAGGTTTATACGTCGATAAGGCATAAACGGCATTGGCTTTCATGCCTGCCATAGCGCCAAAATCGGTCCTTATGGGCTCTATCAATTGATAGGTCAATAAGTTAAGAGGTATATCCATTGGGCACGCCTTGGCGCACTCGCCACAACTCACGCATCGCCCAGCCAAATGCATGGCGCGCATAAGATGGTAATCTAAATTTCCACGTTGATGACTAGCCACAGGTATCCATTGAGGTTGATTCACATCGGTTGTGCATCGGTGACAATAACACATGGGGCACGCCGCGCGACACGCGTAACATTTGATACATTTATCGAACTCCTTTTGCCAAAACGTCCAACGCTCAGCAACACTCATGGCAGTTAATTCTTTAAGAAGCTCATGTTCTTTTGTCGACAATGATAAATCAGCGGTTTCAAGATAGGACTCTATCGATTTAAAATCAGCCATTTCTAGCAACGTTCCATCGGCACAAGGAAAAAGCACCAACACTTCACCATCCTTAATTTGAAACTCAGATGCTAGCTGCAAAATGCTACGCAAAGCTGGCACATTGGCCAAAATTCCTAATTTACCAAATCGTTTTATCTCTTCTTTAAGAAGATAATTGGCTAAGTTTTGAGCACAAGTGTCATCAAAAACCAACTTATCGACTTGCTCAGGCGTACGCGCAAAGAGAGCACGAACACGACTCCCCGACCCTTTTTCGTAACCGATAAAGAGGTCTATGCGCTTTTCAGCCAGTAACTCCTTAACTCTATTCTGTAACGTCTTCATGGGTCTCTGTAGTTTTAATTACGCCATCTTCAAAAAGCTTATTTATAGCGATTCGCTTGTAGTTTTCGCAAGGTCCCATTTGGTGGACTCGCTCAGCGGTATGATTTACCAAATCGGCCCATTTAAATCCTTCTGCAGCCGATAA
>JAGPHP010000155.1 GCA_018055415.1 Breznakibacter sp.
TATCGCCAAAAGATCGAGTAAATAAAAACATAAACCATTCGGTTGCATTCATCGAAATGGACGATAAGCGCTTTTTTTTAGAGCGCATCATCAAACAGAACCCGGATAGTAAAATAATGGTTTTTGTAAGAACCAAAGTCCGCGCCGAGCGGGTTCTCAACGCTATGAAACGAGTTGAAATTTCGGCCGAAACACTTCACGGGGATAAAGAGCAGATGGAGAGATCTGCAACTCTCAATAGGTTTAGAAGTGGCGAAACAAAAATCCTAATTGCTACCGACGTAAGTGCTCGAGGCATTGATATTGAAGGTGTTGAATATGTGGTAAACTACGATTTACCAGATATTGCCGAAAACTACGTACACCGAGTTGGACGAACAGGTAGAGGCACCAAAAGAGGAACCGCCATATCTTTTTGCGCAACCGAAGAGAAGGAGATGCTTAAAGAGATTCAAGAATATCTAGAAAAGCCCGTAGCAGTATTAGAAATTGATGCCTCTGATTATGAAAAAACCATAGATCTTACAAGTGATACTTCTAAAGATGATTGGAGATCACTCGTTAAAGAGGCCATTCAATTAGAAGATAACTTCAAACCAAAACCGAAGAAAGTTAAGAAGAGGTAAAAATTCAACAACTTCCATCGATCAACACGCAGTGAGTTTCAGCAGAAGCTCACATCGACCGAACGCACCTATATCATTGAAATTCAGAAGATAAAAAGACAGCCACAATCACATATTCCACATAAAAACGTAAGTTAAACTTAGGTTAAACCCCCAAAATAGTATGGTAGAGGTTCAAAAACCGCCTACCTTTGTTTCATCACAAAAGAAAAAACGCTTTCAGATAACTTAAAAAATTACTCCAATGAAAAAGAACATTTTAGTATTAGCAATCGGCCTCTTTATTGGCGCCACTACACTCGTTGCACAAGGGCATAAAGATGGGAGAGGTCATGATAAAGGACAAGGTCACAAAGGAAATCCAGCCATGTGCGATTCAATAACAAAAAATGGAGGCCCACTTTGCATAAACACTCTTCCGAACATCACCGAAGAGCAAAAAAAAGCAATCGAGGCCATTCATACCGACTTTAAAACGAAAGCATCGTCTTTAGCAAAAGAGTTGAAGGAGAATCGCAATAAAAAATCAGAACTACTATCGTCACAAGATGTTGTAAGCGATGAATACAAAAGTTTAATTGAGAGTTCAAATAAAGCAAAGCAAAAAATTGAAATCCTTAAAGCTGAGGAACTTATGGCAATAAAAGCCAAATTAACTCCAGAACAAAAGACGGAGTTTAACAAGCGTATTAAAGAGATGGGCAATAAGCAATTCATGCGAAAACAGCACATGAACAACAATAAAGATAATAAAGGCAATAAACCTGAATGCACTCAACAAACAGAGGAGATTGAAGCAGAAATCTTATAAAGTAAAATCTCATAAAGATCATTTTTTTCATATCATAGGGTTAGTTTGATTAATAATTGTTTTAGTTTGGAGGGCAGTGATTTCAACGGAAATCACTGCCCTTATTTATTCTAAACAACAGTAGATATCGTGTTGCAAAATTGCATCTTTTAAACTATATTTAAGAGTAAAACGTGACGCTATGAAAAATTCTCCTATTCAAAACAAGATCATCCAAATGATCAAAGAGAAATCCTCTACACTTTTGCAAGTTATTGACAACACATCTTTCTCCTTTAATGAACTGAAAGAGGTATTAAAAGAGATTGTGGAGTTCTATAATAGTCAAATTGATCTCAACGACAAACGTATATCACTTGAGTTCATAGACAAAGGAAAATTTGTGGTTGAATTGCGTGTTGCAACCGATGTATTAGTTTTTTACATGCACACAAACACATTTGAATTTGACCGAGGACACAAGATATGGGAAGAGGAGTATGTAAAATCAGACATATCAACCAGTTACTGTGGAATCATCAACATATACAACTTCCTTTCAGATAGTTTCACCTATAATAGATTAGACGATTTGGGATACTTAGTGGCGCGGCTTTTTGTGAATAAAGAGAACCACTTCTTTGTTGAAGGGAAACGGCAACGAGGAATGGGTGTTTCAAGTTTTCACAAATCGGAAATTGATCGCAAAGGACTTAAGAAAATAGTTGAAACGGCCATTTCTTACACCCTAGAATTTGACCTATTAGTACCACCATACGACGACATGAAGATGGTATCACTTGCACAAATGAGCGAAGAGATTAATAATTCAAATATCCGAACAGGAAAGCGTTTAGGCTTTAATTACAAAACAGATGATATAGAGGATAAGTAATCCTCTATTCAGCAATATTCTCGCGCACGCGCGTTAAGAATTTACGCATTCCGTCAGCATCTTTTGCTTTAATAAGTTCGCCTAATATTGCCAACTGTTCTTGAATTTTCTCTACCTGCTCAATAGTATAGGGGTTAAAGAGAATTTCTGTTAAAAGAAAATCATCTTCCGATAAAAGCCCTTTAGCGATATTCATGTGCTTCTTAAAGGTTGTTCCCGGTGCCTTTTGATGCTTCATTACCGATGCAAAAACAAGTGTAGAGCTAAAGGGAACTGATAAAGAGTAAGCTGTGGTGTAATCGTGATCGTCAAACGAATAATCATGAATATTTAATCCCAGCGATCTAAAAAAATCTTTAAAGAAAGCCTTGCCCATGTGATCAGACTCGGTAATGATGATAGCATGTTGCTCGCCAAGCTCTTTGAGATTTGCAAAGGTTGGTCCAAACATAGGGTGTGTTGATACAAATCGGAAACCCGACTGCTCGTAAAACTCCTTAAGACCCGTCTTAACAGAGGCAATATCTGAAAGAATACAGTTTTTAGGCAAATAAGGTAAAACCTCCTGGAAAGAAGAGATTGTATATTTTAGTGTAACTGCATTAATAAGCATATCAGGTGCAAATGCAGCGATCTCTTCATACTTAGTAAAACGCTGAGTATTAAAAACATACTTCAAACGCGACATATCTTTATCGAAAATTGCCACTTCATGATCTAAACAGAGAGCATCGGTTAACCATGTTCCCATTTTACCTGCACCTAAAATACAAATCTTCATTACCTCCGAATTTGAAAATAGAAAAAAATATAATTAAAATAGATTGAAATAAGAGGGGAGATGCTTTTATTCATCTCCCCCACTTTAAAATTATTTTTTAGCTAAATCAACATTCATTATTTTGTTTTGAACGTTAATAGACTCTTCGTGAATATGCTCAAATACACGCACAACAAACTCTGGATCAAGACCTTTAACCTCAGCTTGAGCTTTACGATTATTCATAATTTCATCGTAACGACGAGATTGTAAGATGGTGATATTATTGTCGAATTTGTATTTACCAATCTTTTCAGAGAAGCCCATACGCTTTTTAAGCAAATCAAGCAATGAGTTATCAAGTTGATCTATTTCTGCACGTAATTCATCCAAAGTAACTCGCGGACGATCGCCAATTTCAGCATTACGAAGAACCAAACCTTTAACAATTTCGCTCAAGCGTTCTGGCGTAACTTGTTGACTTGCATCACTCCACGCCTTTTCAGGACAAACGTGAGACTCGATGATCAAACCATCAAAATCTAAATCCATTGCCTCTTGAGAGATCTCTTGAATTAAAGAAGCCTTTCCACCAATATGGCTAGGGTCTGTAATAATAGGTAACTCTGGGCAACGACGACGTAATTCAATAGCGATAGGCCAGTTAGGATCGTTACGGAATTTTGTTTTATCATACGTAGAGAAACCACGATGAATAGCCGCAATCTTCTTAATACCAGCACGGTTAATACGCTCAATAGCACCAATCCACAACTCTAAATCAGGGTTTACTGGATTCTTAATTAACACTGGAATTTGACATCCCTTTAACGCATCAGCAATTTCTTGAACTGCAAAAGGGTTAGCCGTTGTACGAGCACCAATCCACAAAATATCTACTCCATATTTTAACGCTTCATGAACGTGGTGTGCATTAGCAACCTCGGTACCGATGTACATACCAGTCTCTTTTTTAACACGTTGCAACCAAGGTAAACCCACAGTTCCAACACCTTCAAAAGCACCTGGACGAGTACGAGGTTTCCAAATACCTGCACGGAAAATTTTAAATCCTTTTGCAGCTAGTTGGTGAGCAGTAGCTAACGTTTGCTCCTCTGTTTCGGCACTACAAGGGCCCGCTATAATAATTGGACGCTCTAAATCTAAGCCCGGTAGAGAAATTTTCTCTAAATCTAATTGAATCATATTATAAGTTTTTATTGTTCAAAGTAATTACGCTTTAATTCGATCTCTGGCCTCTAAGAGCAACTCTTTTGAAGTACAAAGACTAATTCGTATATATTTTGCCCCGGCCGAACCAAAAATGATTCCAGGGGTGATAAAGACATGCTTATCGTATAAAATTGAATCGGTAAGAGAAGTACAACTCTCAATAGATGCAGGTATTTTTGCCCACACAAACATTCCGACTTGATTTATATCGTACGTACAATTTAAAATATCTAATATTTCAAAAACAACCTTACGGCGCTCAGCATAAATAGCATTATTGGTTGAATACCATTCATCTGGCATCGCAAGCGTTTGTGCAGCAGCCACTTGCAAAGGACGAAACATACCAGAGTCCATATTACTTTTAACTCGTAAAATGTAATCGATAAACTCCTTCTTAGCAGCAACCATTCCAACTCTCCATCCAGACAAATTGCCCGATTTACTTAGTGAGTTAAGTTCAATTGCCACATCCTTTGCATCTTTAACAGCTAAGATGCTCAACTGTTCGTTATTAAGCACAAAGCTATAAGGATTATCATTCACAATGAGGATATTGTGCTTTTTACCAAAGGCCACCAATTTTTCAAATAGCTCCATGGTAGCACGTGCACCTGTAGGCATATTGGGGTAATTAACCCACATGATTTTGACCTTTGAAAGATCCGTTCTCTCTAGAGCGTCAAAATCGGGTTGCCAATTGCGTTCTTCAGCCAAATCGAAATAACGAATTTTTGCACCCACTAACTTTGAAACCGACGAATAGGTTGGATAGCCCGGATTCGGAACAAGCACCTCATCACCCTCATTAACAAAAGCCATGGAGATGTGCATAATACCCTCTTTTGAACCTATAAGAGGCAATATTTCTGTGGCACCATTTAAATCTACCTTAAAATATTTTTTATACCATGCAGCAAAACCATTACGCAACTCAGGAATACCAATATAGCTTTGATACCCATGATTTCCTGGGTTCACTTTGTTGGCTTCGGCTGTAAGCGTGTCGATAGTTGATTTCGACGGCGCCAAATCGGGATTTCCTATCCCCAGATTGATAATATTTGCTCCCTCTTGGCGCATCTTATCAATCTCTTTTAGCTTGATAGAGAAGTAGTACTCCTCAACCTGACTAATGCGATTTGCTGGTAAAATATTCATATCAAAAT
>JAGPHP010000028.1 GCA_018055415.1 Breznakibacter sp.
AGATTAAACATAGCACTTTATACGGAGCATAAATGTAAATTACCGAAGCAAGAACATAAAACCACAACTACAATTTGTAAAACCGCGGAGCAAATTTGTAAATACCCGAAGCAAGAAAATAAAACTACGAAGCCAATATATAAATATACGGAGCAGGAAAATAAATCCACAAGGAATGTACGCTTGATAAAGTTTTTGAAGACTATAAGGGATTACGGGGTTAAGCCGCGTGAGGGCGTAGGCGGAAACCCCGTAAAGGTGGCCAAATAGAAGGAGGCTAGAGACATTGCATGCAATATCTGTACGAAAGAAATGGCCACCTGCGGAGTTGCAGCCGAAGACCGACAGCAAAATGGGCCGAGTGAAAGAGGTTAGAGACAATGCATGCATTGTCTGTACGCAGGAATTGCCCATTTTGGTGGCACGCCCACATCTAAAATAGGAAAAGGGCAAACCTTGCGGCCTGCCCTCCCATAGAAACATTGATCACCACAAGGCTATCTTGAAAGCGGAATTTCAGAGGTTTTATCCATCTTAATTCCAGCATAACCTTCAACACTATTTAAGGGATTATTAATCCCACTAATAACAACTACAAACACCAAGACAATTAAGAATTGCAGTTTGGCCATCAAAACAGTTTGTTGTTACTAGTATATAACAAATGTAAGTATTGGTTTTGACAAACAAAATAAAAAACATAAAATACATACAACACCCCCCTAAAACAAGAAGAACTTTAATAAAAAAATACATAAAACCACACAACAATCCCCTTAAAAACACATCTGATACATTTAATTTCGTTGTTTTTTCAATATTTACCCCCCAAAAATTATTACAAGTCAATTTAATAACTACATTTTTCACATAATTATATCAAAACGATTGATAATAATTAAAAAGAGAACAATAAACACTATTACAGAATTGAATTGAAAGAAAATCAGACATTTTTATATAAAAATGACAGTTATTAACCATTAATATTAGTCGTATGAAGAAAATTGAAGCAATTATCCGAAAAACTAAGTTTGAAGAGGTAAAAGAGGCACTTCATGAAGCAGACATTGAGTTTTTCACCTTTTGGGATGTGCGTGGAATAGGCATGACCCACAAAGCAAGAATCTATCGAGGTGTTCAGTATGACACCAGCACCATTGAGCGCATGATGATCGTTTTTTATTGTCGCGAGAAATTTGTTGACGGAGCTATTCAGGCGATACTAAAATCTGCTAAAACAGGAGAAATTGGCGATGGCAAGATATTCTTCTCTGACATCAATGATGGATACAGAATTCGCACAGGCGAAAAGGGAGATAAGTCGGTTTATATGGATGGAAAAGAATAATTAGGCAATAACAAGAAAAAATATAAGATTATGGAAGAGTTAATATTTTCGATGAATACCATGTGGGTGTTAATTGCCGCGGCATTAGTCTTTTTTATGCAAGCTGGCTTTGCCTTGGTGGAGATGGGGATGACGCGTTCTAAGAATGCGGCAAACATCTTAATGAAGAATTTAATGGATTATGTGATAGGTACCATTGCTTTTTGGTTTATTGGTTTTGGAATCATGTTCGGTTCTGCTAACGGCTGGTGGGGCGGATTTGATTTTATGTCGCAAAACACCTATCGCACCGATATGCCTGATTTAGCATTCCTTATTTTCCAAACCGTTTTTGCAGCTACAGCGGCAACAATCGTTTCGGGTGCTATGGCTGAACGTACGAAGTTTAATGCCTATTTAGTATATAGCGCGGTTATTTCATTGGTAATCTATCCAATTTCTGGCCATTGGGCTTGGGGTGGCGGATGGTTATCAACACTTGAAGTTCCATTCCACGACTTTGCGGGTAGTACGGTTGTTCACATGGTTGGGGGTATCGCTGCTTTTGTTGGTGCTTTAGTTCTTGGCCCTCGTATTGGTAAATATGGTAAGTATGGTAAAGTAAAAGCAATTCCTGGCCACAGTTTACCAATGGCTACTCTGGGTGTGTTTATCTTATGGATTGGATGGTTTGGTTTTAACCCTGGTTCACAATTAGCTGCGGCTGGAACAGTAAATGCAACAGCAATATCACTCATATTTGTAACTACAAACATTGCAGCGGCAGGTGGCGCCTTATCTACCTTAACTTATATGTGGCTTAAATACAAGAAACCGCCTTTGAGTATGACCTTAAACGGAGCACTAGCAGGTTTAGTGGCAGTAACAGCTGGGTGCGATGCATTCACGCCCGGTGGAGCTTTAATTGTAGGCTTAATGGCTGGTGTTTTAGTGGTTCTATCAGTTGAATTCTTTGATAAGATTGCTAAAATTGATGATCCAGTAGGTGCAATTTCGGTACACGGTGTGTGTGGTCTTTTTGGCTCACTTATGGTAGGATTTTTCTCTACTTCGGGTGGCGTATTTTACGGAAAAGGGTTTGGTTTACTTACAAGTCAATTAATTGGCGTTGGCGCTGTTGCTGCTTGGGTTTTATTTGCTTCAACCATTCTTTTCTTAGGTATCAAATACACAATGGGATTAAGAGCTACTGCACGTGAGGAAGAAGAAGGTCTTGACATTTACGAACATGGTGAAAGTGCTTATAATTAATAGTTAAAGCTTTTGATTGAAATATAAAATAACATTAAACAAGACTGTCCCCAAAGGATGGTCTCGTTTAATTTATATGCTCATCTAACCTAAACTTAATATTCCCTTAACAGTTAGGTTATATACCATTTTTACATTTGCTTGGGAGATAAAAGATGGTCTTTTATCTTAAATCAAGTGAATATGACAACAAACGCTACCAAAAACGAAACCCAAATTTTTAAAGAGCAACTTATTCAAGAGCTTAATCAGTTTCAAACCACACAGAGAGATAAATATCCAATGGAGAACACCCTAAAAATGGATCTCCACTGCCACGATTTCAACAGCGATGTCCCCGATGAACTATTGGGTCGTATTTTAAACTTGCCCGAGACATGGCTATCAACCGAAGATTTATTAAAATATTTAAAACTAGCCAAATGCGATGCCTACACCATCACCAACCACAACAATGCTCGCTCGTGCTACGAACAGCAAGATAAAGGGTTAGATATTTTAACTGCAGCCGAGTTTAGTTGCACCGTACCCGATTACAACACAGGTATTCATGTGCTTACGTATGGCTTTTCGCCATCGCAAGAGGCGCGATTAAATAAACTACGCAAAAATCTCTATCAGTTTTTAGATTATACCACCGAGCATAATATCCCCACCATTTGGGCACACCCATTATATAATTACAATCCCAAAGGGGTACCGCCATTTGAGTTTTACAAGAAGATGGCGCTGGTATTTGAACGTTTTGAGGTAATTAACGGTCAGCGCGATACGTGGCAAAACATGTTGGTAAAGAACTGGGTAGAGAGCCTCACACCTGAGACACTAACAAAATACTCCTTTGAAATGGGTATTCCGGTTGACAGATACTCCAACAACCCGTATCAGAAATCAATGTCGGGCGGCTCAGATAGCCACATGGGTATCTTTAGCGGCACGACTGGCACTCGACTTTATATTCCTAACCTAAACGAGCGCATTAAAACCACGCGAAAATCAGATTTGGCTCTCGAAGCCATCCGCAACGGACGTATGGCACCTTATGGATCGTATAATACGGGGGAAAAACTCACCGTTGCCTTTTTAAATTATGTGTGTCAAATTGTTCTTTTTCATAAAGATCCGGGACTTTTGCGCATTCTGTTACACAAAGGGGAGGTTAAAGATAAGGTGATCGCACTTTTGGCGTCAAACGGATTTTCGGAACTTAGACGACATAAGATCACCTACAGCTTTGTAGAGCTCTTTTACAACTGCTTTAAAGGCGAAGTCCCTGCATTTTACAAGCGCATCATGGTTCCATCTGCCTACAAGCCTGTTTTCGACGAAGCTAAAGAGATTGCTAAAGCCAGCCAAATGGGGTCCGATCAGAGCGTGGAGCTATTTCAAAAATCGCTCAACAATATCAACCACAATTTGAGTAAACTTCTATTTTCGCGCTTGCAAACTAAAATCGAGGAGTTGTCGAAATCAAATACTATTAAGGTCGATAATTTCAACTCCATTCTTGATAAAATTGAGATTCCGAGTGATTTTAGAGCCATCTTTAATCCCGAAGAGGCAGTGGCGGTGAATCAAAAACGGATTTCAAAAATCAATTTGCCAGAGTTTCTCGATGGATTATCGTTCCCATTCCTTACCTCATCACTCATCTTAGCTGCGAGTTTTGCCAGCACCAAAGTTTTATATAATACACGTCCGCTGCTTACTGCGTTTTCAAACGAGCTCAACAAGCTCAAACATCCAAAACGCGCCCTGTGGCTAACCGATACCTTCGACGATAAAAATGGGGTTTCGATGGTGTTACAAATGATGCTTAAAGAGATACAAGAGAAGAACTTGCCAATTGACATATTGGTCTGCTCTGAAACCTTAGAGCCTCAAGATCACTTGGTGGTGATAAAACCAATGGGAGACATTAAGCTTCCATTTTATAAAAATCAATCGATAAAATTCCCTAATTTCTTGGAGATACACGATATCTTTCAGGAGGGAAGCTACGATAGAGTGGTTTGTTCTACCGAGGGACCCATGGGATTTGCCTCTATCTTCTTAAAAAATGCCTTTTCGGTAAAATCGTACTTCTTCTTGCATACCGACTGGATCATGTTTATGAAAAAAGTACTTAATATTGACGAGAATAACACCAACAGAATACGTCGTTTGGCACGCTCATATTACCACGCCTTCGACCACCTTTTGGTGCTCAACTCCGATCAACAAACTTGGCTTACCAGTCCCGAAATGGGCTTTAACCAAGAGCAAATACATAGAACAGCGCACTGGGTAAATGAGTCGTTTGCCCCACAAACCGACAGACGCGAAGAGCTTTTTGGATTTGATAACGAGGATAAAATACTCCTCTTCTCAGGTCGCCTGAGCAACGAAAAGGGTGTGAATGAGATACCCGCTATTTATGAAAAAATAAAAAAATCAATTCCTAATTTGAAGATGGTCTTTGCCGGAACGGGTCCAGAGGAAGAGTCGCTTAAGGCCAAGCTTCCTGATGCTAGATTTATGGGTTGGGTTAATCAAATTGACCTCCCATCTATCTACTCATCAGCCGATTTAATGATACTACCTTCAAAATTCGACACCTTTAGTTTGGTTACCCTCGAAGCGCTTAGTTGCGGGTTGCCAGTAATTGCCTACAATTCAAAAGGTCCTAAAGACATTATTGAAGAGGGTGTGAGTGGATTTTTAGCCAAAGCAAACAATGAGTTAGTTGCAAAAACCATCAGTTACTTCTCAAATAATGAGCAAATTTCAAGCTTTAAATCAAATGCCGTAAAACGCTCTCAAAAGTTTCAGAAAGATAAGATTATGGCTAAGTTGCTTAATGATATTGAACTCTCGGAGGAGCATTTGAATGATGAGAAGGTGATGGCGAGTTTGGAAAGATTTGAACGAGTGTAGTGTGATAAGTATTCCTGAGTTCGACGTAAGAATGATATCTAACATTAGCTCTGAGACGCCATAAATGGACGTCTCTACTGTTAATCTAACCGTTTTTCAATGTAGAGACGTCCATTTATGGCGTCTCGCAACACAATGAAATATAAAACAATTCTTACAACAGATTCAAACGACCTCCCCTAGCCCCTCCAAGGGAGGGGAACAAGGCATTAATTCTGAAATTTTGTCCACACTCCCCTCCTCTGGAGGGGTTGGGGGAGGTCAAAACAGCATAACTCTATGGTTAATTCAACCCTTACGAACAATAAAAAATGGTGGAAATCGGCTGTTTTTTATCAAATATATCCGCGCAGTTTTTACGATACCAACAGTGATGGAATTGGTGATTTACAGGGAATTATCCAAAAACTCGATTACCTAGTATATCTAGGGATCAATGCCATCTGGATATCGCCCATCTACCAATCGCCAATGTTCGATTTTGGATACGATATATCTAATTATAAGGCCATTGATAAGGTTTTTGGCGACTTAAACGACTTCAAACAGCTACTTGCCGAGGCACACAAACGCAATATTCGTATTGTGATGGATTTGATCATGAACCACACCTCGCACAAACACAAGTGGTTTCTCGAATCAAGCTCAGCCATTAGTAATCCCAAACGCGACTGGTACATCTGGCGACCATCGAACAATAAAACGCTTCCAAACAACTGGAAATCGGTATTTGGCGGTAGCGGATGGCAATACCATGCCGAGTCGGGCGAATATTATTACCACTCCTTTTTGAAAGAGCAGCCCGATCTAAACTGGCGTAACGAAGAGTTGCAAGAGACCTTTTTCAACGAGGTGCGCTTTTGGCTCGAGCTTGGAGTTGATGGTTTTAGGCTCGATGTGCTCAATTTTATTATTAAAGACAAACACTTTCGCAATAATCCTCAACCGCTCTACATTCCTCTCTTTCATCAACACAAATATACGCGCAACCGACCAAAATCGCATAAAATCATCGAAAAGCTTCGTCAGCTCATCGATTCCTACCCGCAGCGTATGTTAGTAGCCGAAATCTATCTACCTCCTCCAGGCGACAGCAAAATTGTTGGGAATTATCTCGGTAACGGCGAAAATGGAGTCCATCTGGCATTTGATTTCTCACTCATCTTTGCACGCTGGGGGGCTAATTCGTACGCAAAATGTATTCAAAAAAGTTTAGATCATATTCCGCAAAACGGCTGGCCAACGCTGGTCTTATCCAATCACGATCTGCTCCGAAGCATTAACCGTTTGGGTTTTAGAACTCATCAAACCGAACGCGCAAAAATTGAGGCTATCCTACTGCTTACCCTTCGTGGCACCCCATTTCTCTACTACGGCGAAGAGATTGGCATGAAAAATAAACGCATACCCTACCCTCACATTCAAGACCCTATTGGCAAAAAATGGTGGCCTCTTTTTAGCGGGCGTGATAAAGCCCGAACGCCCATGCAATGGAATAGCTCAAAAAACGGGGGATTTTCAGATGCAAAACCTTGGTTACCTGTCAATAATGATTTTTCTTCGCTCAATGTGGAGGAGCAACTTAACGATCCAAGCTCACTATTAAATCATTACAAAAAACTAATCGCCATACGCAATGAGTATAAAGCATTAGCATTTGGATATTTAAAGATCATCTCAACTACAGATAATATCCTTATCTACAACAGGTTATTTCATAATCACAAGGCTGTTATTATCCTCAATTTTAGCAGTCGCCGTAAAATAGCAACACTTCCACCCTACCTTATCGACCAAAAACCCATTTTTGCCACTCACAACAACCGAGAAACTCAATTAGCTGATAATAAGGTGATTTTACAACCTTTTGAAGCGTTGATATTTCATTTGAGTGCGGTTTAGAAGTGCGGATTATTAAAATTAACTTGAGTCCGATGTATGAAAATGATCTATAACATATAGCTTGAGACGCCATAAATGGACGTCTCTACCATGAGGAAAACAATCGTTTTTTTGTATAGACGTACATTTATGGCGTCTTGAATCTCTCTATATTATCTAAAAAAAAGTTTATGAAAACGTACATTCTTACATCGAACTCACGTTAAAATTTAGCCTCTACTCCTTTTTTCACCGACAACAAATCTATAACCTTACACAATTTGGCCTTTAAATCAATTAGTTCATCTACACTTATTGTACCCGTTAATAAATTAGCCGCCAACGCTTGAGGTATTGATGATGCCTCAACCTTCAGCTCTTGCCCTTTTTGCGTGAGTGTAACTATCACCTTTCGTTCATCACTGCCTGAGCGCTGACGAGAAAGAATTCCTTGTGTCTCCATCCGTTTTAACAGAGGAGTTATAGTATTAGTATTTAAATAGAGCTTTTGCGAAATCTCATTTACTGTTATTCCATCACTCTCCCACAAAACCATCAGCACCAAATATTGCGGATAGGTTATCTCTAACTTATCCAAATAGGGCTGATACTCACGCGTAATGAGTCGCGATGCCGCATAAACCGGAAAACAGAGTTGATTGCTTAGTCGTAATTGCTCAAATTCCATAACAAATTGTTTTTTTTTGGGGGGGGGAGATGTGGATTAAAATCTTTAAAAATCACCCACACCTACCACAAAAGTAACCAAAATCGGATACAAAATGTGACTTAGATGAATGATAAACTCTATTTCAAAATCTTTGAAAGATATTTATCTATCTTCTCGGGGCTGCTAGTTGGGGCAAATCGCTTTACTGGTTTTCCGTTAGCATCGACCAAAAACTTAGTAAAATTCCACTTTATTCTACCACCCAAAAATCCTGGCAACTCTTTTTTCAAATATTTATAGATAGGATGGGCACCATCACCGTTTACCTCAATTTTGGCAAACATCGGAAAACTCACCCCGTAATTGATTAAACAGCCTTCAGAGATTGACTTCTCATCTCCAGGCTCTTGATTCCCAAACTGGTTGCAAGGAAATCCTAAGATTACCAACCCTTGATCTATATACTTCTGATACAACTCCTCTAACCCCTCGTACTGAGGTGTTAACCCACATTTACTAGCTGTATTCACAACCAACACTGTTTTGCCCTTAAAGGCCTCCATCTGCACATCCTTACCTTGAAGGGTTTTTGCCGAAAATTGATAAAACTCGTTTTTCATGTTTTTTATCTTAAAAGATTAAATCGTTTACGACACAAATATACGCATGATTTTTATATCGCAAGCGATGTTTTAATTAAATTAAGTTAAACACTATATATTTATTCTTAAACAGTTAATGCATCAAATTTTTTAACTATATTCAATAAACTATATCAACCTAAATAAAACATTATGACTCTACTAATCATCTTAATCTTCGTTTTAGGCTACATTGCCATCGCAACCGAACACTCTATCAAAATAAACAAAGCGGCCTCAGCACTTATTACGGGTGTACTTACTTGGAGTGTTTACATCTTACTATCGCCAGACAAACACCTTGTTAGCGAACAACTTGCGCACCACTTTGGTGAGTTTGCGGGTATTCTCTTCTTCCTTTTAGGGGCTATGACCATTGTTGAGTTAATTGATGCGCACGATGGATTCGACATTATTACCAGTAAAATCACGCAGACAGATCAGCGCAAACTCCTCTGGATTATAGCATTTCTAACTTTTTTCCTGTCTGCAATACTAGATAACTTAACAACGACAATCGTCATCGTCTCACTACTTCGCAAATTAATAAGGTTTGAAAAAGATAGGCTTTTCTTTGCAGGAATAGTCGTAATTGCAGCTAACGCAGGTGGTGCTTGGACTCCAATTGGCGACGTAACAACAACCATGTTATGGATTGGAGGACAAATAACTACCTACAAAATTATGTCATCTTTAATAGTGCCAAGTATTGTAAGTTTAGCCATCCCACTCATCTATCTATCGTTCAAATTAAGAGGGGAAATTGAAAAGCCACTCCATTCTGGCGAATCAAAACACGAAGCTCTCTCAAACAAACATAAATCCATTGTTCTCTACTCTGGGATTGCCGCTCTAGCATTTGTACCAATATTTAAAACAATAACACATCTGCCTCCCTACATGGGCGTTTTATTTGGATTAGCCGTACTTTGGATAATTACCGAACTTTTACACAGTAAAAAAGAGGCCGAACATCGTCACGTTCTCTCAGTTGTACACGCCTTACGTAAAATTGATACGGCTAGCATACTCTTTTTCTTGGGTATCCTGATTAGCATTGCAGCGCTTCAATCGGTTGGATTATTAAGTCACGCGGCAACTTGGCTTGCATCTAATTTACCTAACGAGAGTGTCATCGTAATTGCTATTGGACTACTATCTTCTGTGGTAGATAACGTGCCATTGGTTGCTGCCGCTCAAGGTATGTACACTCTTGCCCAATATCCTACCGACCATTTCTTTTGGGAATTCTTGGCCTATTGCGCAGGTACGGGTGGCAGTATTTTAATAATTGGATCGGCAGCAGGTGTAGCTGCCATGGGCATGGAGAAGATTCATTTTAACTGGTATTTTAAAAACATTACATTTTTAGCCCTTATTGGTTATTTTGCGGGGGCAGCAATGTATATATTACAACATTTCATCTTCACTTACTAAAAAATAAAGAGTAGCTTTTAAAAAATGATCCATTTTGAGGCAATTACCCCCAAAATGGATCATTTTTTATAAAATTTAAAGAAACATCCAATTTTAAATTTTTTATATATTTTGGCATAAAATCGACCAAAAACTTAAAATAATTTCAAAAAAAATAGAGATTTTACGATAAAAATTCACCATTTTTGGCAAAAAAGATAACAATCTGTCAATTTTTGAAATAAATAAGTTTTTACAATGACACAACAAGAAGCGCTAAAAACAGAGGAGTCAATCACCCTCATCAAAGACCATTTTTCTGCAAAATTATGCAAAGAACTGAACCTAGTTAAAGTTTCATCTCCACTTGCGGTACTCGATGGTACAGGTATAAACGACGACCTTAATGGAATCGAACGCCCTGTTTCATTCCCTATTAAAGCGCTACAAGAGCGTATTGGCGTAGTGGTGCACTCGCTTGCAAAATGGAAACGCCTCAGACTCAAAGAGCTTGGTATTGAAGTTGAAAAAGGGATCTTAACCGACATGAGAGCGCTTCGCCCTGATGAAGATTATACCCCGCTTCACTCAATATATGTGGATCAATGGGATTGGGAAAAACATATGAACGAATCAAATCGCACACTCGACTATCTTAAAAATACAGTTAAAGGAATTTATCGCGCTTTAGTTGAAACAGAAAAAGAGGTTGAGGCAAATTATCCTGCTATTAAGGCCATCTTACCAAACGAGATCACCTTTATCCACTCCGAAGAGTTACTAAAAATGTACCCTACTCTCTCGCCTAAAGAGCGTGAAAATGCAATAGTAGAAAAACATGGAGCTATTTTCTTAATGGGTATTGGCGGTAAATTATCCGATGGCACAATCCACGATGGAAGAGCGGCAGACTACGACGATTGGAGCAGCAAAAACAGCGATGGTTTCTCTGGCTTAAACGGAGATATACTACTTTGGCATCCAACTCTTAAATGCTCTTTTGAAGTATCGTCAATGGGTATTCGCGTTAATAAAGAGGCTCTAGAGCGTCAATTAAAAGAGAAAGATTGCGAAGATAGATCAACGCTTCTATTCCACAATATGCTTTTAACCGGACAACTACCTCAAAGTATTGGTGGTGGTATTGGTCAGTCTCGTGTATGTATGTTTATGCTAAAAAAGACACACATTGGCGAAGTACAAGTAAGTATTTGGGGCGAAGAGGTTAAAGAACAATTAGCGAAAGAGGGAATCAACCTCCTATAATATATTATAATTAGATAAAGGGAGATGCACGATTTCATTCTGTCATCTCCCTTTATTATGTATTTTCCTCAAAGAAATTAGATCTTTTTCACTTTATACCCTTTACCGGTCAACCAAACCGAGCACTTTTCCCTAAAGTCACCCTGCACCAAAATCTCACCATCTTTAACAGATCCTCCCACACCACAAAGTGTTTTTAGGCTCTTACCCAACTCTTTTAAATCATCTTCAGCACCAACAAAACCTGTTATTAACGTTACCGATTTCCCCGCTCGCTGCTTCTTATCTAACTCTACACGTAGCTTTTGTGCCGATGGAGCCAAGGTCTCTTGAATCTCCTCTTCGGGTGTAAAATCCAAATCTCTATTAGTCGAAAAAACTAATCCACCCTGACTATTTTTTACCTTCTTCATTTATCTTATCTTTGTGTGATGATTCAACTCTTACAACGCAAAAATAGAGATATTTTGACCGATTGTTTTTGATTTATCCCAAATAATTTTTAAATAACTATATTTATCATCTTTGTAATGGAGAGTCGGTTCTCGTTTTGAGTCAATTTAACCTCCATTGCATAATATAATCTGTTGAAAATAAATAGATACTAATGAATAAAATCGTTGAAAAGGAGTTTTTTTCTCCCAATGTAGTTAAACTGGTTGTAGAAGCACCTCGCATTGCCAAAGCGCGTAAAGCAGGTCACTTTGTCATTATCAAAATTGGCGAAAAGGGTGAGCGAATTCCTCTTACAATTGCCTCTTCGGATATCGAAAAAGGTACTATCACGCTTGTTGTACAAACTGTAGGCGTCTCATCTCGCAAATTGGCAGCTCTTAATGTAGGCGAATACATTACCGATATGGTTGGTCCTCTTGGCCAAGCTACTCATATCGAGAAAGTTGGAACAGTGTTAGCATGCGGTGGTGGAGTTGGTGTTGCACCTCTTTTACCAATAGTTGAGGCATTTAAAAAAGCTGGCAATCGAGTTATTACCATCTTAGCAGCTCGTTCAAAAGATCTTATTATTCTTGAAGATCAAATGAGAGCTTATTCTGATGAGCTGGTTATTATGACAGACGACGGCTCTTATGGCACTAAAGGTTTAGTTACTAATGGAATGGAAGAGGTTATTGCACGCGAGAAAGTCGATCTTTCTGTGGTAATTGGTCCTGCTGTAATGATGAAATTTGCCTCTCTAACAACAAAAAAACATGAAATACCTACTTATGCCAGCCTTAACACCATCATGGTTGATGGGACTGGAATGTGTGGAGCTTGTCGTGTATCCGTTGGTGGACGTACAAAATTCGTCTGCATTGATGGACCCGAATTCGATGCTCACAAAGTAGATTTCGATGAAATGTTGCTCCGTCTTAATGGATACAAAGACGAAGAGTGCAAAGCTGATGCAAGTTATAAAGAGTCAATCGCTAAATAATTGAACCCAATGGGAGATTCAAACGATATTTTAAAAGAAGAGCGCAACGAAGCGTGGAGAGCCGAGTTACGCCAAACAATGAAAAACAAAGAACGCACCTCGCTTGAGCGCGTTCACATGACAGAGGCTGATCACCACACGCGAACCCAATCAAACATTGAGGTTAACAGAGGTTTAACTGCCGAGGAGGCAATGGCCGAAGCACGCCGTTGCTTGGACTGCCCTGATCCAACCTGTATGACGGGTTGTCCTGTGGAAATCAAAATTCCAAAATTCATCAAACGTATTGAACGTGGCGAATTTTTAGAAGCCGCTAAAGCACTTAAAGAGACGAGCTCACTCCCTGCTGTTTGCGGGCGCGTGTGTCCACAAGAAAAACAGTGCGAAGCTCAATGTTTCTATACAAAAAAGATGAATGCCATACCGGTAGCTATTGGCTATTTAGAGCGTTTTGCAGCCGATTTCGAGCGCGAGTCGGGCAAGATGGCAGTACCAGAAGTTGCTAAATCTAATGGTATTAAAGTAGCAGCCATTGGCTCGGGTCCAGCGGGACTAACCTTTGCTGGCGAGATGGCAAAAATGGGTTTCGATGTTACTGTTTTTGAGGCGCTTCACGAAATTGGTGGAGTACTAAAATATGGTATTCCAGAGTTCCGTTTACCAAATAAAATAGTTGATGTTGAGATCGATATCCTCAAAAAAATGGGGGTCAAATTTGAAACAAACTTTATTGTTGGTAAAACTGCTACCATTACAGACCTTCGCGAAGAGGGATTTGCAGGATTTTTTGCTGGTAGTGGCGCCGGATTACCTCGCTTTATGAATATTCCTGGCGAAAACTATATTGGAATCTTGAGCTCTAATGAGTATTTAACGCGAGTAAACCTCATGGATGCCGCAAATCCAAAAAGCGACACGCCTATTAATGTTGGTAAAAACGTGGCCGTGATTGGTGGTGGAAATACCGCTATGGACTCAGTTAGAACTGCTAAAAGACTTGGCGCTGAGCGAGCAATGATCGTTTATCGCCGCTCAATGGACGAGATGCCGGCACGTGTTGAAGAGATAAAACATGCACAAGAGGAGGGAATTGAATTCTTAGTACTCACAAATCCTATCGAATACTTTGCCGATGAAAAAGGTCGCGTAAAGGCGATGAAAGTTCAAAAGATGGAGCTTGGCGAACCTGATGCATCAGGACGAAGAAGCCCTGTCGTTATGGAAGGACACGACTACATCATTGAGGTAGATACCGTGGTAGTGAGTGTTGGTGTATCACCAAATCCACTAATCCCACAATCGGAGCCCGACCTTAAAGTATCCAAATGGGGAACCATTGAGGTTAACGAATCTATGCAAAGCTCAATTCCAGATCTTTTTGCAGGTGGCGATATTGTTCGAGGTGGTGCTACCGTTATTCTCGCAATGGGAGATGGACGGAAAGCAGCAGCATCTATGCAGAGTTATTTACTAAAATCGAACTAAACCCAACAATATGACAAGTTTAAAAACAACCTTCTTAGGAATACCGATCAACAACCCAGTGGTTATTGGTAGTAGCGGATTGACAGGAAATGTTAAGAATATTGTAGCTCTTGAAAAAGCAGGTGCCGCTGCCGTTGTACTAAAATCAATTTTCGAAGAGGAGATTCAACTCGAGTTCAAAAAAACGTGGAATAACCTTGAAACCATCGACTTCCACAACCAAGAGTTTTTGGACTACTACGATTATGAGATAAAAAAAGAGGTTATAAACAACTATACCCAACTCATTCGTGAGGCCAAAGAGAGCGTTAGCATCCCTGTAATTGCTAGCATTAACTGTATGGGCTCCTCCGAGTGGGTTAATTTTGCAAAGAAAATTGAAGATGCAGGGGCCGATGGTATTGAATTAAATATCTTCAAACTCCCATTTAGCAATAAGCTAGATAGCGAGATGATTGAAAAAAGCTACTTCGACATCATTAAATCAATCCGTAGCAAAGTAAACATTCCAATTGGCATTAAGATATCGCCATTTATAACAAATCTTGGAGGGTTTATACAAAAAATATCGCAACTTGATGTACAAGGAATCACGTTATTCAACAGATTCTACAACCTTGATTTCGATATCGAGCAAGAAAAAGTGATAAGTGGAAATATATTCTCTCAAGATCGTGATTATCACAACACCCTACGTTGGACTTCGCTTATGTCGCCGCGTGTTAAATGCAATTTGAGTGCTTCAACAGGAATCCACGACTCCGAAACAGCCATGAAAATGATCTATGCAGGTGCAACATCGACCCAAATAGTATCGGTTGTTTACGAACTTGGAAATAGTCAAATCAAACACATATTGGATGGCATTGAGGGATGGATGCAACGCAAAGGATACAAGACAATTCAAGAGTTTAGAGGTAAGTTAAGTCAAAGTACCTCCACCGACCCAGAGCACTACGAACGAGTTCAGTTTATGAAATACTTTGGTGAGCACCATTAATTAAATAACTCGCAAAAAATGGATAAGAGAGTTTAGTTAACCACTAGACTCTCTTTATTTTATATAAGAATTGGAAGCAAAAAGTTTGTATGATAAAAATATTTTGTACCTTTGCGCCGCATAAAATTATAAACAATTAATTATTGTAGTATGTTAAATCAGTATGAAACCGTTTTCATTTTAACTCCCGTTTTGTCTGAAGCTCAGATGAAGGAAGCGGTAGAAAAATTTAAAAGTCTGATTGTAGAGAATGGTGGTGAGATCGTCAATGAAGAAAATTGGGGACTTCGCAGCCTAGCTTATCCAATCCAAAAGAAAAAAACTGGATTTTATCAGTTGATAGAATTCAAGTCTGAAAGTAGCTTCGTAGAGAAGTTAGAGTTAAATTATCGTCGTGATGAGCGTATCATCCGCTTTTTAACTTTCAAACTCGACAAGTACGCTACAAAGTACAGCGAAAAGAGAAGAAACTCATTTAAAAAGGAAGGAAAGGAGAACTAGACCATGTCAACAAATCAGAGCGAAATTAGATATTTAACCCCTCCGTCGGTTGAAATCAAAAAGAAGAAGTATTGCCGCTTCAGAAAAAATGGTATCAAGTATGTAGATTACAAAGATCCAGGATTCTTGAAGAAGTTTTTAAATGAGCAAGGTAAAATTTTACCACGTCGCTTAACAGGTACTTCACTAAAATATCAACGTAAAGTTGCTACGGCAGTAAAAAGAGCTCGTCATCTTGCCTTTTTACCTTATGTTGTGGATTTGATGAAATAATAATAAGGAGGACTATACAATGCAAATTATATTAAAAGAAGATATAACAAACTTAGGCAGCAAGAACGACATCGTTGAAGTTAAGCCTGGTTACGGTCGTAACTTTCTTATCCCTAGAGGTTTCGGCGTATTAGCTACTCCTTCGGCTATTAAAGTACACAACGAGAACATGAAGCAAAGAGCTCATAAAGAGGAGAAAATCAAAAATGAAGCTATTGCTCTAGGTGCTAAACTTGAAGGTAAAAAAGTTACTGTTGGTGCTAAAGTTAGCTCTACTGGTAAAATCTTTGGTTCAGTAACTACTATTCAAATCGCTGAAGCTCTTGAAAAAGCAGGCTTCCCAGTTGAACGCAAAAACATTCTTATTAAAGAAGATTCAGTTAAAGAGGTAGGAAGCTACACTGCAACTGTTAAACTTCACAGAGATGTTAAAATTGAAATCGCTTTTGAAGTGATTTCTGAATAAATTATAGTATTCACGACGATTACATTTTTCAAACATAAAAAAAGCCATCCGACTCGATACCGGATGGCTTTTTATTTTGGCGCTAATGTTAATCTTACCTTTAGGGGATCAATAGAAAAACATAGTGGAGTCATTTATCTCGCCTACGGCTTCGATTTGAATTATTACGCAAAGACCCGCGAAGGAATGCGCGAAGTTTCGCGAAGTTTAATATGCAAATCCACAACTCCATAAGCATCTGTATCTCAAACGAATACCAACTTTCGCAAACTTAATACTTTGCACACCCTCTGCGCATTCATTTAACTCTGTTGATCTGCGATTGCGCTACAACAAAATATTCGCCGAAGGAGAATATGGTTTACAAACTAACATTACCAATATCTCTACTCCACCGACTTTTGCACTTGACCTTACCTATAAAATCAAGCGATTACTTAACTGCCACGGTCTCAATCTCCACCAAAACACCTAATGGCAACTCTTTTACTGCAAATGCAGCTCTAGCAGGAGGATTTACGGCATAATATCGGCCATAAACCTCATTCATGGCCTTGAAATTTGCCATATCAGAGAGCAAGCAGGTAGATTTAACCACATCGGCAAAAGAATAACCTGCCTCGGTTAAAATGGCCTCAATGTTTTTCATCACCTGCTCGGTTTGTTCGATTATACCACCATCAACCACTTTCCCAACTGATGGATTAATTGGTATCTGCCCCGACACATAAAGCGTTCCATTTACCTCTATAGCCTGACTATAAGGCCCAATTGCTGCTGGAGCATTATTTGAGTTTATTACTCGTTTCATCCTAAAAATATTTGATTTGTTATAAAAGAACCCCATTAAAAGAATTGTGTTCAATTTATGGTAGTTTATTTACTGATAAAAACTAGCCTTATCGCGAGGAGAGCTACGTTTTTCGTATTTCAAGTCTTGTAACATGCTTGAATTAACACGTATGGTGAAGAAGTATGATTTATAAGCTCCTGTTGGCACAAGGTTAAAGCTCATTGTCCAACAATGTAAATCCTTTGTAATATTGATATTGGTCTGAGTAAACTCTTTATATTCAAAATTATAACCTGTTGAAAATCCAACTTTCCACTTTTTAGTCAAATCAATCGTTCCATTACAGTTTAGATCGGATGTCGGTTTCAAATCATACGTCATTGTACTCGTGTTAAACTTATCCTGAATAAGTCGAAAACTATAATTAAGCGATAAAGTCCAAGGAATAGTAAACTTAGCATATCCATCTTCGCCCTTTACCATCTTCTTATCCACTTTATCTACTTTGGGATTACTCTTTAGTCCCATTGGATCATTTGTATCAAAAACAGGTTCACCGGGAATCAACAATGAATCAGGATTAACCTCAGAATCACCATTCTTGCTCTTTTTAAATTTGCTATTATTTAAAGATATTCCAAAACTAAAATTAAAACTCTCCAAACGAAGAGGTTTTCCAGTCTCTTTAAAATAACTACGATCCACTCTAACAGGCGTACCTCGACTAGTGGTATCCATTGCGTACCCGTCAAAAACACCCCCGAAATTAATTCCAACCCCTTTAATGGTGGTTCGACCCGACATATTCACTTTACTGAAGTTTAACGAATCTGCCAATATATTGTAGCCACTTGAAAAACTCAACCCTTCTAGCAACACTATTTTACTGAGACCTGTAGAATCTTTCAAATCTTTCACCTTCATATCGAGCGTGTTACCAAAACTAAATGAAATATTTCCGCTTTTTGATGGCGATGGAGTTCCATATATGGCATTTTCATAGCGTGAGTACTGATAATGCACCACTGTATCAGATTTCGCATCATAATACTCGATCTGGTTATAATACCCATAACGCGAAGA
>JAGPHP010000156.1 GCA_018055415.1 Breznakibacter sp.
CTCCTTTTCCATAAAATTCTCCTTTCCGATATAAAGTAATTTAGATAACGCTAGGCAAAAAAAATCACATGTTTATCTCCACATTAATCTGGCTTACAAACTTTGACATCTGCCCTTCAATGAGTTTGTACTCTTTCAAAATGCGCTCTCCGTACCCCGAAATCACAGCTCCTCCGCCATGAGCACCCCCGCGTTGTTTTATCACCAAGGCCTCTGGCGCCACGCGGTTCATCTCCTCTATTAAACACCAAGCGTGCTGATACGAGATGTTAACCACTTTGGCCGCAGCGCTCAAACTGCCTTGTCGTGAAATCTCGCGCAAAAGCTCAGTCTTAGCGGGGTCTAAAAAACAGACCCCGTTTTGTTTGATAGATATTTGACAAGAAACCTCGATCATCTTACCTAATTATTTGCACTTGCAATTGGGGTTTTTACACTCGCACGGTGTGCCAATAATCACCTCGGTAGATTTGATGATGGCAAACGCCGAATCGCCCACTTTAAGAGATAAATCGGCAATAGCATCTTTAGAGATGATGGCCGAAATGATGTTGCCATTACCAAGATCCATGGTTACTTTTCCGGTAATTAACCCCTCTTCAACACTCACAATCTTTCCTTTAAGCTGATTTCTTGCACTTAATTTCATAATCTGTTCTTTTAAAATGGTTAAACTTTGAACAGTGAAATTCAATGATTGTGCCAACTACGTAAATCACTCTACCGCAAACGTTTGGCAAATACAAACATCTTCTATTTCCTACATTTGAGTAAGATTTTAATCTCCAACTACAAAAAGGTGGGATTTTGCTGAATAGATGGATTAAGATTTCAACTAGATAACTCTATGCAAATGAGAGAGGAGTGCGGATTCAAAAAGAGCCAACTCTTTGTGAATTGGCTCTCTGTAATAATTAAAATCGCAATCGATATAAAAACATGGGATAAAACCCAATTTGATAAATGGTGTAAACCTCCTGCTTAGCCATATCTAGACCTTCACGATAAACGTTTTGATGATTTATAAGATTCTGTAAATCAATAGCCCATTCGTGAGTTAGCTTTTGTCCATACATTTTAAGTCCCACTCGAAAATCGACTCGAAAATAGGAGGGATATCTATTTTCGTAGGCTTGAGTCCAATCATAGCTCACCTCGCCAGTGTCATAACTCTTTTCAAAATCAAAAGGCACCAATCGACGTCCACCAGCGGAAACCACTTTTCCATCAAAGGTAAGCGTAAATTTATCGGTAAGTTTGCGCTCATATCCTGCCAACAAATTCACTACATAGTTGCCATTAAAAGTAGTGTTACGTTGTACTCCATCATATCCCTTATAAAAAGAGTTGTAAAGTGAAGTGGTTAATAGCGCGTAGTAACCATCGCTTAAAAATTTCTCAAGAGTAATCTCAACGCCATAATTCTTCCCCGTACCATCATTAACCAAACTATCTTGTCTTGGTAGAGCAAAATCATCGCCAAAATTCACCATCGAAAACTCTTGAAATGAAGCCTTTACAGGTATTTTATAAAGATATTGATAGTAAGTCTCGGCCTTGAATCGCAAATTCTGCGTAAGATTATAGTTATAGCCCAAAACCAAATGGGCACTTCTACTCATTTTTAAATCTTGATTTGTTTTAGAGCCATACTGGTGAGACACCGAATCGTACTCTTGATAATAGTAGATTACGCGCGGTTGAATTTGGCTATGCAAACCAGCACCAATGCTAAACGTTTGCTTAGGAGTAAGCTTATAATTGAACCCTAAACGAGGCTCAACAACAACCTCACCGTTATATTGCATATATTGGCTATTAACCCCCACATATCCAGTAGATTTCTCGGTAAAACTATGTTGCCATTCTCCATAAGTACGCATGAAGAAGAGATCTCCCTTTACGTCATCGGCTAAGATAAAATAGTTGGTTTTTGGCATCATAATACTATCCAGATAATTAGTAAAAATCATATCGGCCACTGCGCCAATACTCACGGTATTACGGCTACCTACTTTCGATTTCCACTGAGTGCTAACCGACACCTTTTGCTCTTGCTGATAACTTCGTAGCCAAGGTTGAAATGTTTGAGAATCGTAGTTAAGCGAATCGAGAAAAGCATCAGACCCGATGGTTTGATAGGAGATCGTGGACTTTAATCGTGAGCTACCAGAGGTCATTATATTATGTGTAACACCTGCAACAAACAAATCAGCCCCATTTTTAATATAGATACCACGAGTTGAATAGGAGTTTTCATCGGTTTCGAACTCTTTTCCAAGCTCAATAAAACTATTTCCCATAAGTGAGAATATCTTAAAGCGACCGAGTTTTGTGCCTGGTAAATCCACAATAAATGAGAGATCCTTATATTCAGGTATTGCAGCTCCAGTGCCAAAGTCAATTCCTATTTTACTTGCAACATCCAAGGTAGAGTAACGTCCATTAATAATAAATGAGCCATTTTGACCACTCTTTGTTTTAAATAGAGGACCTTCGGCCCCAACTTCGAAGCCATTCCATCCAACCTGACCTAAAAATTCGTACTTCTCATCATTGCCTGATCGCAAATTAATATCAAAAGCACCCGCGATTGTGTTACCATATTCTGCGGGAAAGCCCCTGTGAGAAAGTCTGAATTAGCTAGAAGATTGCTATTCAACATACTAATAGGTCCACCAGTTGAACCAAGCGACCCAAAGTGATTTGGATTTGGTATTTCGATGCCCTCAACGCGCCAAAGTAGTCCCGTGGGCGAATTACCTCTAATAACAATATCGTTTCGTGCGTCTCCACCTGCTACTACACCAGCGTAGTTAGCCACCATTCGAGCTGGATCGCCCAAGCTACCAGCAAAACGCTCCGTCTCCTCCTTCGAAAAAGTTCTTCCACTCACCATCACCATCTCATTTTGTGTAGATGATTTCTTTTTATCTGCGGTAATAGTAACTGCATCCACCTCAAAAGCCATCTCCACCAGACGAACGGTCACATTAACCTCCTTACCTGTTTCTAACAACAAATTTTGGAGCGTAAGATTATGATATCCCAAAAATCGCACCTCAATGGTCTGTCTTCCTAGCGGAACATCTCTCATTTCAAATCGTCCATTGGCATCGGCACTAACTACCACCAACGGGTTGCTGCCTACCAACTGAACAGTGGCTCCAACCAAAGGAGCTTCAGTAACCTGATCAATAATAGTACCTCGAACGGTCTGTTTTAAGGGTTGCGCGCCGACGGAAAAAGAGACAAGCGCTAAGAAAAATAGTAGGTAAGATTTAAACATAGTAGATAATAAGTATGAAATAATGACATGTTTAATAGTTGGTGGCTAGGTTTTATTTGTCCTATTATAAATAGACAAACTTCCTTTTCTTCTAGAATGCATAACCAATTCTTAAATTCAAATCCCCTGCAACTGTCCATTTTCCTTCGTCTTCATCATAGTACTTTTCGTTTTGGAATACATAATGTCCACCTATTCCAAAACCTACTTCGTAATTGAAATGTTTTCCGATATTTCTGCGTATTCCCCAAACAGGTACAATAGAAATTTGATTATAAACAGTAACGTCTTCTTTGTTTGATATAACAAATAAATCAGGATGAAAACTCGTTTTTAGTCCTAGATAATTTCCACTATTGTTATCTATTCTTTTCGATTTATCAATCCTTTTGCTAAAGTTATAATACCAACGAGGTTCAAGTCTTATTACTGGCGTTAGGACGTACGTATAATCATCACCATACGATTGCCAACTGCCACCAAGTCCAAATTCACTTCTTATTGCTAAGCTGTTTGTCAATTTGCTTTCATTATTAATCCAAATGCCAATTAATCCACTTTGAATCTGCCATATTGACTTTTCAACGCTAGGTGTCTGAGCATTCGTGGTAAGTACTATTCCCAAAAGAGCAATAGTTAAAAATCTTAATTTCATTCGTAGTTGTATTTCTAAGTTTATTATTGGTTTATAATATGTTTCATTTAAATATTTTCGTGAATTAGTCGGTGTTGACTTGCGGTCATTCTACACTTCCCAACAAGACCGAAGGAATGATGCGAGACAGTTATTTGCTCCAATTAGAAACGAACAGTTGCGCCCACAAATAAAACAAAATAAATCCACAATCACAAAGCGCGTTTATTTGATAAATAGAAGCTAAAATAAGCTTCACAAAGCGGCTCCCTTTAGAACTACAAAAAGTTAACATAAGCTTTATTATTCTCTAATGGTAGCGAAACAATTACTTCATATTCGATCATCAACTTTGCCAATATAAAGTTGTAACCAATTAAAAATGATAAATATGATTTTTTTTACCCCCAAGAGAGTAAAACAAGTGCTATGGATAGCTTCAGCACTTTTAGGAAGCACTGCGTCTCTAATGGCACAAGATGTTTACACCAATCAAGTATCAGATGAGATAGGTCTTTACCAAGGTATTACCTTTTACGAAGGTGGATTTTCAGGCTTAACATCTATTCCAGGTACCGATGGGAAGGAATTTTATACACACTCGGATAGAGGTGTTAATATTGATGCAAAGAATAGCTTGTGCGCACCAACCTACGATAAGATTTACGCATTTCCAACCTACGCGCCCAAAATTCACCGCATTAAAATTGAAAATGGAGAGATAAAAATAGTAGAGAGTATTACCATAAAGCGTCCTGATGGCACCACGGCTACAGGCGTTATAAATCCAACTGGATTTGGTAGCACGGCTCTGGAAGAGGCACGTAGAGATACAATCTCAGATTGCAACAGTGTAGCATCAATCATTGTAGATAAAGATATATGGGGAATTGATCCTGAGGGAATTACCATTGGTGCCAATAACGACTTCTGGCTATGCGAAGAGGGCGGATCTACCATTTGGAATTTAGATATGAATGGCAAAGTTATTAATCGATACTCGCCCTATGCAACACAACTTGGCGCCCAACCTGAGGAGTTACCAATAGATACAGTTTTTAAGTATCGTAAAAACAATCGTGGTTTTGAGGGTATTACTATTACACCAAATGGTAAGGTGTATGCCATGATTCAGAGTCCAATACTCTATCCGAACAAAACAATTGGCGAAAAGTCATTGGTGCACCGCCTGCTTGAAATTGACCCAATTACTAAGCGATCAATGATGTATGCCTATTTGAATCCGGGTGTTGACGGTACTACGCCCGACCAGATAAAGGCTAAAGATTGGAAGATTGGCGATTTGACGGCTGTTAACGACTCCACCTTCTTGGTAATTGAACAAGGGGTAGCAGGTACTAACATTCAGCATAAGATTTATGAGATAAAAATTAATAAAGCTACCCCTATTACCTCAGGTTTGTATAATGGAAAAACGGTAGAAGAGCTAAAAGATGCGGCAGGACTAGCAACAGAGGGTATAAT
>JAGPHP010000157.1 GCA_018055415.1 Breznakibacter sp.
AACTTCTTCTGGCTATTGATGGCAATGATTATCCAACGGATATCCTATCAAAGGAGTCGATAGCAAAAATGACCACCCCTATATTACCTAATTTCAGTCCTCTTGGATGGAGAGGCGTTAAACCTGATGGTTCATCTTGGTATAGAACTGGTACTTTAGCTGGCACTTCGGCCATGATGGAACGAATGTCTAATGGATTGTCTTACGTTTTCATTGTAAACACCTCCACTTATAAAGGGCCTGACTTGGCATACGAACTCCAACGAGTGGTAAATAGAGGATTAGCGGGCATGAAAGATTGGCCTTCTGTTGATCTATTTGAACTCGAAAAAGGCTTTGAAACGCCAATCAAAATGATTGATTTTGAATCGGATGAAGAGGGGTTTTACTCTGTAGTTGAGTAAATTACAAAAGTGCATTTAATCAATTACAAACAGTCAGAAGATACATCTACCACTATTTCAATAATATTTGTCTGATCTTGATGTTTCGACAATATTTGATTATAATATTGTAGTCTATTTACAAAAGCTTTTTAATCTGAGCATTTGTAAGTTTATTTCCTTCGGCATCAAATCCAACAATAAAAGCATCTTTAACAGTCTTCTTTGTCTTTTCAAGACTCTTTTTAATTGATGCAGCATCTTTTGTCTCTTCAATGGTATATTTAAAACGCCCGGCCTCTTCATAATAGGAGTACTTTTTAAACTTTGATAGCGGAAAATCAGTCTTTTTCAACTTTTTCACTGAAGAGACTATCTGAATTTTATAAACAACTCCAGAAGAGGATGTATTTGCCGTAATCTCATCATCTTTTGGCTGCTCCTCAATTTTCATATTAGACTTAGCCTCAAACTTGTTCTTATATGATAAAAATGCCTTGTAAATAGCTTCTGAAAGCTCGTTTTGTCCTTTCTCTGATGCCAAATACTTCTCCTCGTCTCTATTACTTAAAAATCCTGTCTCAATAAGAATACTAGGCATTGCTGTTTGACGTAACACCAAGAATCCAGCCTGTTTAACCCCTCTATCATTGCGTTTTATTTGTGTTGAAAATGCGTTTTGAACCGCAGAGGCAATAGAAATTGATTGATCTAAGAAGACATTTTGTACTAACTCAAAAATAATATAGGATTCACTTAAGTTAGGATCAAAACCTTCATACTTCGATGAGTAATCATCCTCCATTACAATAACAGAGTTCTCCTTCTTTGCAACTTCTAAGTTATCATCGGTACGATGTAATCCTAATACGAAAGTCTCAACACCTCGTGTGTTAGGATTAGAGATCATATTTGCATGAATAGAAATAAAGAGATCCGCTTTATTCTTATTGGCTATTTTGGCTCTCTCATCTAAAGGAACAAACACATCCGTTGAGCGCGTATAGATCACCTTTACCTCCGGATTTCTGGCTTTTATTAATTCGCCTAATTTTAAGGCTACACTTAAAGCAACAACCTTTTCTTGAACAATCTTTCCACATGCGCCTGGATCCTTTCCTCCATGTCCTGCATCAATAACTACCGTTTTAAAGGTCACTTTCTCAACACCAATAGCAGTGAAAGTAGATAGTGTAATTAAAAAAAGAATAAATATAGCTTTCATTGTTCCGTTCATATACAAACTCTAAGAGAGCACTCTGCAAATTTTATGCAAATATATCGCAAATATAGGTGTTACAATAATCATTTTAAAATTGTTTCTTTTTATTGGCAATTAGTGTAGTCGCTTTTTATTACTTTTGTGAAAAATTTATCTATGTACAAACAGCTTATTCGTCCTATTTTATTTAAATGTGACCCTGAAAAGGCGCATAATCTGACCTTTGGTCTATTAAAGTTTGGTGGTTGTCTTCCAGGAGTTTCGGCTCTACAACGCAAACTCTTTGTAGTAAATGATAGTCGCCTCGAGAGAGAAGTCTTTGGAATTAAATTCAAAAATCCTGTAGGATTAGCGGCAGGATTAGATAAAGATGCTGTGGTGTATAAAGAATTATCAAATTTGGGCTTTGGATTCATTGAAATTGGAACCATAACACCCAAAGCACAACCAGGAAATCCTAAAAAAAGACTATTTCGCCTAATTCAAGATGGCGGTATCATTAACCGAATGGGGTTTAATAACAAAGGGGTAGAGGAGGCCATTAAAAATCTTAAAAAGAATAATGGGCAAGTACTTATAGGTGGAAATATCGGTAAAAACAAAATTACCGAAAACGAAAACGCCACAAGCGATTACTCTATCTGCTTTAACGCCTTATTTGATTATGTGGACTACTTTGTAGTAAACGTGAGCTCACCAAATACGCCTAATCTACGTGCATTGCAAGATAAAGAGCCTCTCACACAACTCTTAGTTACTCTTCAATCTTTAAATTCACAAAAGAGTAAGGCAAAGCCTATATTACTAAAAATTGCTCCTGATTTAACCAACGAGCAACTACTAGACATCATCTCAATCGTTAAAGAGTCGGGCATAGCGGGTGTTATTGCCACAAACACGACCATATCTCGCGATGGATTATCATCACCAAATAAAGTGGAGACTGGAGGTTTAAGTGGTAAGCCCCTCACAAAAAGATCAACTGAGGTGATACGATTTTTACATAAAGAGAGTAATGGAGCATTCCCAATTATTGGAGTAGGCGGTATTCATTCGGTTGCCGATGCCATGGAGAAATTTGAGGCAGGAGCTGCCTTAATACAGCTTTATACTGGTTTTATCTACGAAGGACCTCAATTGATAAAGGATATTAATTTGGAGTTGCTTAAGAGAAGTTAATAGATTGAAATAGATTGAAATAGATTGAAATAAAAAAAAGCCTGAGAATTAAAATCCTCAGGCTTTTCTATTTATCTAAACCGAAACTATTTTGCTTGCTCTAAAGCAAGAGTTTTAGTTGGATTATCACAAACCGATGAAGGACCAAAATATTGAATTGGACCTGGATAGATGTATGAAGTTTTCTCAGCCCACTCGGCACGACATGCAGCAAACTTCTTAAATGGAGCTCCATCTAAGCGCACAAGAGCCTTTTGAATAACTGGCTTCATTTTACCATGACGTTTCTCCATGTTCATCATCATTGTAACTGGAACACCACCTGCAATCCAATTCTCAGCAGGAGCAGTTAAGTTACGAACAGATGCCATATAACCTGTTTTGCCTTCAGCAATTAACACCGATGCTGTGTAACCTAAAGAGTAGCAATAATCTGCATCAAAATTTGAAGGAGCAGCACAACGTCCTTCATAACCAAAGAAGTGACCTAAACCGCTAAATTTACCTTTATATTTACCTTCAGCCTTTAAAACTTTAAGACGCTCTTTAACCATATCGATTAATAACTTCTCTGTTTCAATCATCGAAACTTGTACGTTACCGTGTGGATCACGATCAAGAAGTAATTGATAAGCAAACGCCTCTGGAAGGCTTGAGAATACTTTTGCAAGTTCTGGCTTCAATAATTTTGTAACAAACTCTCTACGCTCTTTATTTGTATCAAGTTTATTTAATTCAGCCTCATGATGCGCTAATGAGTCGTTTAACTCATGGATTAAAGCACCCATCTCAGGAATAAACTCAACCAAACCTTCTGGAATTAAGATTGTTCCGAAGTTCTCACCATTATCTGCTCTCTTAACAATAACATCGCAAATTTGGTTAACCACTTGCTCTAGAGTTTGCTTTTTTGCCTCAACCTCTTCTGAAATAATACAGATGTTTGGTTGTGTTTGAAGTGCACACTCTAAACCAATATGAGAAGCCGAACGACCCATTAATTTAATAAAGTGATAATATTTTTTTGCTGAGTTACAATCTCTTTGAATGTTACCAATTAGCTCACTATAAACCTTACATGCTGTGTCAAAACCAAATGAGGTCTCAATCATCTCATTTTTAAGGTCACCATCAATTGTTTTAGGAGCTCCAATAACTTGAACACCAGCCTTGATATTTGCATAGTATTCAGCTAAAACACAAGCATTTGTGTTAGAGTCATCACCACCAATAATAACAATAGAAGTAATACCTAATGCCTTACAGTTAGCTAAACCTTTATCGTACTGAGCTGTCTCTTCTAACTTTGTTCTTCCTGAGCCAATGATGTCAAAACCACCTGTATTACGGAAATCAGCAACTTTCTCAGGAGTTAACTCAATGTAGTCGTTATCTACAAAACCACCAGGACCACCTAAGAAACCATAAAGTTTGCTTTTAGGATTAAGTCTTTTTAAACCATCAAGTAAACCAGAGATTACGTTATGACCACCGGGCGCTTGACCACCTGAAAGAATAACACCTACATTAACTGCAGGAAACTCTCTTTTAGCACCGCCTAATTCAAAAGTAATCAACGGCATTCCATAAGTATTTGGAAACATTGCCTTGATTTCAGCCTGATCTGCGATAGACTCAGTATTCTTACCATCAACGAGTTTCACATCACCTTTTAGTGATTTTGGAAGCTTTGGCACATAGCCTTCTCTTGCAATCTGAAGTTCACTTTTAATCATTGTATTATAATTAATCTAGTTAAATGTTCTATTTCTAAATTCAGTGCAAATTTCGTTATTTTTTTCTAAAAACAACCTAACCTAAGGTAAGAGTTTTTAAATCAAATATTTAAAATTACTTAATTCTAATCTGTTGACCTATCGATAATTTAGATGTTTTCTTTAGGTTATTGAGTTTGAGTAGATCTTCGATGGTGGTATTATATTTCTTTGAAAGTTTATAAAGAGTATCTCCTTTTTTAATGGTCACAAAAACCTCTTGCAATCCAACCTCTTTATCAAAACCATCCTCGAGTTCCGAATCATGTGTAGAAACATAAGGATGATCGAAATTGTCAACACTAATTTCAATTTGATTATTTAAGAAATAGATGGTTCGGTACAATAATTTGCCCTCTCTAAAATCGATATACTTTTCCGAATTAAAAGGAATTCCTAATATTCTGGTCTCAAAATGCAAGTGCTCAGTCGTAGCACGTCCTGTTCGACCTCCTAATCCTATTAAATCACCCGATTTGACATAATCATTAGGTTTTACTTTCAATGAAGCTAGATGACTATACAGTGTCTCTAATCCATTTTTATGACGAATTAAAACCATATTTCCATATCCAGAGGTCTTCTTCGCAATCCTTACTTTTCCCTCAAAAACAGCTAAAATACTATCGTTTAAAGCACATTTTAAATCCGTTCCTGTATGCATTCGTCCTCTTCGCGGACCATAAGGTGACAAAAAACGTCCAACTTTTGTTAAAGGATAAGTGAATATATCTGTGGAATCAATATTAATCACAAGAGTGTCGTTATGAATTAAATTCTTATCAATATTATACTTAATATTTAAATTGTCCCAAATATGAAAATACATCTCCTTTGAGG
>JAGPHP010000158.1 GCA_018055415.1 Breznakibacter sp.
TAATAGATGGCAACTTGCTAAACGGCATTATCCGAAGTGTAAATGGGCTAATCATTGCCTTTTCGATTGCATTAGGGTTAGTCTGTTCGTGGGTAGTTTTAGGGTTTTAACAGTAAAAAAATAACTATGGAGTGGTTTAAATATATTGAAACAACATTTTGGTTTGGTGTGGCAGCTGTTGGATTTGGAATTTTATTCAACGTTCCAAAGCGCACATTATTCTCTATTTTTTTACTCGGCGCCATTGGTGGATTAACCAAGGTAGCTATTGTAAATATTGGATATGGTGCTGTTCTGGGCTCATTTGTTGGCGCTATTATGATTGGAGTTTTAAGCCACATTACCAGCTGGTGGAAAGTGTCTCCACCCATCGTTTTCTCAATTCCTGCAAGTATTCCAATGGTTCCAGGGGTATCAACCTACAAAATGATGGCTGGAATTTTACAATTAACTATGGTAAAGGATCTTAGCGAGTATAACACCATTTTACACAACACCATTCACAATGGAATTACAGCTCTCTTTATTCTTTTGAGTTTAGCTGTTGGAGCTGCATTGCCTCTTCTTTTGGTACGAAAAAAATCGGGTAAAGAGTTACAAGGAATCGTAAAACACAAGGGTGAATAGATATCTCGCCTTCGGCTCGATATAGCTATTACGCAATCGAAGATCAACGGAGTTAAAGGGGCGCAAAGAGAAAACGCAAAGTTTCGCAAAGAGGTGATTAGCGACGAAACACACCTCACACTCTCTGCAATAACTCTTTAAGATAATCGGCTTTTATAATCTTCGTATCCAAATTGGCGCACAATTCGCAAGCCTGTTTCGTCGTTCCAAATGGCGATATGCGGATGAGGTACACCGTTAAACATGGTTGTTTTTACCATGGTGTAGTGAATCATATCTTCAAAAACAATTTGCTGACCCACTTCTAGCGGTTTATCAAACGACCAATAGCCCATAAAATCGCCTGAAAGACAACTATTTCCACCAATATTATAGGTTGGCAAACCCTCTACGGGATTAAAATGCGAGTTGATAATTCGAGGTTTATAAGGCATCTCCAAACAATCGGGCATGTGCGCAGTAAAAGAGACATCTAAAATAGCCGTTTTGATACCGTTATTATTTACCACATCTACCACTTCGGAGACTAAAACCCCTGTTTCCCAAGCAAAGGCACTACCTGGCTCCAAAATCACCTCAATACCCCATTTACTTTTAAACGCCTTAAGTAACTCTATCAAATGAGCAGTATCGTAACCTTTACGAGTCATTAAGTGGCCTCCACCCATATTTATCCACTTAACCTGCTTCAGGTAGCTTCCAAATTTCTCCTCAACAGCTTTTAGCGTATTCTCCAAATCGACAGAATAAGATTCGCAAAGAGCATGAAAATGCAATCCTTCAATCTCTTTAGGCAAAGTTTCAGGCATATTGTCAATGGTCACCCCCAAACGTGAACCTGGAGCACAAGGGTTATATAAATCGGTAGAGACATCGGAATATTCAGGATTTATACGAATTCCAAAAGAAACGTTTTGATAGTCTTTAGCCAATGGCAACATGCGCTCAAACTGATCAAATGAGTTAAAAGTAACATGGCTACTATACTTTAAAATAGTTGGAAACTCCTTAGCTGTATAGGCAGGAGAATAGGTATGCGCTGGTGCACCCATATCTTCAAAAGCGAGTCGAGCCTCGTGAATAGAACTTGCCGTTGCCATATTAATATACTCACGCACAATAGGAAAAGCACTCCACATCGAAAAAGCCTTGAAAGCCATTATAATCTCGATGCCAGCAGCCTCTTTAACCGATTTTATCAGCTCTAAATTTTTACGCAACAAACCCTCATCAAGCACGAAACATGGTGAAGGAACTTTTGAATAATCGATGGCCATTTTCTTAAAAGTTTAATAGGCAGAAGGCAGAAGGCAGAAGTCTTACGGGGTACTCTAAAACTTAAAATAGCAGAAGAGACTCTTATATTCTCTTCTGCTATACCTTCAGGCTTGCGCCCTAATAAATATTATTATTCTTGATGGCACAAAACACTTCTGCCTTCTGCCTATCAACTTCTGCCTTTTTATACCTCTAAATCAATATTGTGATACTCAACCCAAGGTAAACCGTGAATGTTTAATTGTTCCAAGAATGGATCAGGATTGAACTCTTCTACGTTAAAAACACCCGATTTTTTCCATTTACCTTGCAGATACATCATAGCTCCAATCATAGCTGGAACTCCAGTTGTGTAACTAACACCCTGAGCTCCTGTCTCGTTATAAGCATCTTGATGTTTGCAATTATTATAAACGGCATAAGTTTTTTCTACCCCATCTTTGATACCTTTAATACGGCATCCGATTGAAGTTTCGCCTGTGTAGTTTTCACCTAAATCGCCAGGATTTGGAAGAACTGCTTTAAGGAATTGAATAGGCACAATCTCGCGTCCTTCATACATAACTGGCGCAATACCAGCCATTCCGATATTTTGAATCACACGAAGATGTGTCAAATACTCTTGTCCAAAAGTCATCCAAAAACGTGCACGTTTAAGAGTTGGGAAGTTTTTAACCAACGACTCAAGCTCCTCATGATAGATCACATAAGACTCCTTAGGACCAACATTTGGATAGTTTAACGGCTTATGAATTTCGTGCGGAGCTGTCTCAACCCACTTGCCATTTTCCCAATATTTACCCTTTTGAGTTACCTCGCGAATGTTTATCTCAGGATTAAAATTGGTAGCAAACGCCTTACCATGGTCGCCTGCGTTACAATCTACAATATCTAAATAGTGAATCTCGTCAAAATGGTGTTTAGCGGCATAAGCTGTCCAAATGCTTGTAACGCCTGGGTCAAAACCACAACCAAGAATAGCAGTTAAGCCAGCTTTTTTGAATTTATCTTGGTAAGCCCACTGCCAGCTATACTCAAACTTAGCCTCGTCAAGTGGCTCATAATTAGCAGTATCAAGATATGCCACACCTGTCTCCAAACAAGCATCCATAATATGAAGATCTTGATATGGAAGAGCCACGTTCACCACAATCTCTGGCTTAAACTCTTTAATAAGTTTCACCAATTCAGGAACGTTATCGGCATCAACCGAAGCCGTTTTAACTCTATCAGTACCACAAGCCGCTGCAATTACATCACACTTGCTTTTGGTACGACTAGCTAAAAGAATTTCGCTAAAAACCTCAGGCACCATGGCCATTTTACGAACTACGACAGTACCTACGCCTCCTGCCCCTATGACTAATACTTTACTCATAAAAGATCAAATAATAAAGAATCGATTAAATTTAGTGCAAAGTAACAAAATATTATTGGTTTTATCTAAATCTCACACGAATGGAGGGTGGTTTTGAAGATATTTAATTGACATAAAAATCAGACTTTCCGCACCTTTAATCGAGTTACACCACAAAACACAATAAATGTTAAAATATTTATCTTACTTTTACGTTCTACAGCATAAAGTTCAAATCAAAAGTGGTTGCGAAGGAGATGTCTGAGTATATGAAAAGATTAATTTATAGAAAATATCTACTAGTTCAGGTTTTAGCCGATTTTATTGCGCTAACATCGGCACTATTGATTTTTTTCGATCTTTTAATTACCCTCGCCGACAATCCTCTCTATCGAGATTTAAAAATCACCTACCTTAATTCCAACACATTAATCTACATTATAGCACTCGCCCTTTTTCATATCACCATTGCTTCTTTTGGTAGTTTTTACCACCATGTTACACGCGAAAATAGCAAAGGGGCCTTAAAAAATAGTTTCTATACCAGTTTCATCTTCATATCGTCACTAATTGCACTATTGACGTGGCAAAACGACTACAATATCAAAACCCTTTTACCGCTATACTACACTCTGGGATTAACCCTTTTCGTAGCCACATTTTCAAGCAAACTTATTTTTGTTTGGTGGAGATATATACGCATATCACAAGGAAAAATTGGATATAACACACTTATTGTTGGATCGGGTAAAGAGTCACAAAATCTGCTTCGAGAGATAACCACTGGACGAAAAACCTACGGGAATATTTTGCTCGGATATGTTAAAACTGAACAACGATATGATCTACTTGCCAATAAACTCAACTGTCTTGGTACAATTAACGATATGGATCAAATCATTAACACCTACGAGATTGATGAGATTATTATTGCCACCCGAAGAGTTACGCACCTTGACATTGAAACCAAGATTGGTAACTTGCACAAAAAAAACATCGTTATCAAGGTAGATGCAAACCTCCGTAACATACTTGCCGGAGTTATAAAAACCAACGACATCTTAGGCCCTGGATTACTGATACTTAAAAGCGAACTCATGAGTCGTTGGCAAAAGTACGTCAAAGTAATGTCCGACTACATTTTAGCCCTTTTGGCCCTTATCATCATCTCACCAATTTTGTTAATCATCGCCATCGCACTTAAAATAACTAACAGCGGATCAATCCTTTACAAGCAAGAACGGTTAGGGAGATATGGAAACCCATTTTACATCCTAAAATTTAGAACAATGGTTGAGAATGCCGAGCCCAATGGCCCAGCACTCTCCTCTACAACCGACCCCCGAGTAACTCCAATTGGACGCTATTTGCGCAAGTGGCGATTAGACGAACTACCCCAATTTATTAATGTTTTAAGAGGAGAGATGTCGCTGGTAGGCCCTCGCCCCGAACGAGCATTTTTTGCCGAACAGCTTATTAAAAAAATGCCCCACTATCAATATCTCTCCATGGTTAAACCAGGCATTACCTCGTGGGGAATGGTAAAATTTGGTTATGCCGAAAGTGTTGAAGAGATGATGATGCGCGCAAAATATGATATAATTTATCTCGAAAACATGTCGTTACTTGTCGATTTTAAGATAGTTTTGCATACTATTAGAACGCTTCTGTTAGGAAGAGGTCGATAACGCCTAAAATCGTCATTCTCAAGAACATCTTTCCGCGCTGAAGCTTGTTGCTATCTTAATTAAATTGTATAGAGATGAAAATTGCATTATCACAACTCAACTACCATATTGGCAACTTTAAGGCCAACAGCGAAAAAATTATTGAGCAAATAGAACGTGCTAAAAAAGAGAATGTTGACTTAATAATATTCTCTGAATTAGCCGTTTGCGGATACCCACCTTATGACCTGCTTGAACGTAGAGAGTTTGTTGAGAGTTGTTTTGATGCCATCAACGAAATTGCCAAACATTGTCATAACATCGCCGCCATTGTGGGGGCTCCAAGCATTAATTTTCAAGCTAAGGGAAAAAAGCTCTACAACAGCGCCTATTTTTTGCAAGAGCGAGGTGTGGCGGCCATTGTGCACAAAACACTCCTTCCAAACTACGATATTTTTGATGAGTA
>JAGPHP010000159.1 GCA_018055415.1 Breznakibacter sp.
GTAAAGTATTTGGTGTTGAGGACTACGGTTATGGGGCGTTTGCTGAAGTTGATGATTGGTAGTACTTTATCGCCCTCTTTTTCGCGATAAAAGGAGATGACTTGATTCATTTTGTCGCTATAAACTCTAATCATCTCACCGCCCCAAGCGCCATTCCATAGGGCTTTGTTGGTGTGTTTTAATGCGAAGAGTTTGGTGTAAAATTCCTTGTTTGGATGCTCTTTCCACGCAATCTCATCTTTTTCAAAAAAGGCTAGTGATCGATCTAAACCCGCCTCTTGGCCGCTGTACACCAATGGCATACCATTAACGGTGGTGGTTAAAATGGTTGCCGCTTGAAGTCCATCGCCAAAATTTGAATATTGATTACCCGACCATGAGTTCTTGTCGTGGTTGTCGGTGAAGGTCATACGGTATGAACCTTTCGGGAATGAACTTACGTCGTGTGCCATATACTCCACCAATCCATCAATGGACTTATTGTGTTTTGTCACACCCACCATCTGTTCCCAAAGACTCCAGGAGTAGGTCATGTCGAAGGCTTTTTTGTGCAAATCTCTCGATTCCCATTCGGCCAGCATAAATACGGGTTTGATGGCATCTAGTTCACTGCGCACATTATCCCAAAAATCGACAGGTATAAAACCAGCCACGTCGCATCGGTAGCCATCTATGTTTGTCTCTTTAACCCAATATTTTAGAGCGTTGGTCATATATTCTCTCAAATTAGCATTTTCGTAATCAAAGTCGATCACATCGTCCCAATCGTACCACGGCGTTGGTTGGAAATCACCCTCTTTAGTTTTAGTATACCAATCAGGATGCGTTGTAGCTAATGGGTTATCCCATGCCGAATGGTTAGCCACCCAGTCAATAATGACGTACATTCCTAAGCTATGAATTTTATTTACTAAAGCTTTAAACTCTTCTAACGTGCCAAATTCGGGGTTTACGGCTAGGTAGTCTTTAACCGAGTAATAGCTTCCCATCTTTCCTTTACGGTGCGACTCGCCAATTGGGTGGATTGGCATTAGCCAGATGATGTCTATACCCATCTCTTTTAAGCGAGGCAGATGAGTTTCAAAGGCCTTGAAGTTGCCTTCAGGTGTGTATTGGCGGATGTTAACTTCGTAAATGGTAGCGTTTTTACTCCACTCAGGGTGGTTAAGCTCGACAAAAGGTTTTGGTTCGTAAGGGCTGGTTGAGGCTGATTCGGTAGATTGACAGCTCTCCGTCTTTTTGCAATCGCATCCTGCAATGAGGAGTGATAATGCCGATAGGGCAATAAACCATTGTTTTTTCATATCTCTACTATTTAAAGTGATTAGTGGTTAATTTCTATACAATTTACCTCTTTTGAATCTATTTAGAATAGTATTAGAGACAATTTGTTGTGATTTTACCCTTAGTGAGATTGATTTTTATGGATCAAGCGCAAAACATGGTGGCGATTGTGATCTGGTCTGCACTGATATGAGTTGGTTCGCTTTCGGCGAAATAACACTATAGATAAAGCATTAAAAAATATTACTCCACCTACTTTTGCACTTGATCCCTTACTCCACCATTATTCGATTCCATTTGGATTTGATAATTATAAAAAAAAGGCTTCCAGATTTCTCTGAAAGCCTTTGTAGCGAAAGGCGGGCTTGAACCGCCGACCTCATGATTATGAATCAGAATTTGCTATTTTTAGCCATTTGTAAAAATTTATATTAATTGCTGAAAATCAGACATTTGTGATAAAATATTTTGATTGATTTTGTTGTTAATTTGATTTTTTTATTAAATTTGCATACAAAAGTATGCAAATTGTATGCAAATTTTCAGGTAAGAGAACTTCAAAAATCATCAAAATGAAGAAAGCAATTTCGATTTATTTAGATAATCGTAGACCCAAGAAAAATGGAAAATCACCTGTTAAACTACGTGTGTTTTTCTCACATGATAAATCTCAAAAGTTATACTCTTTGGATTTAGAATACACCGTTGATGAGTTTAAAAATGTGTGGGAGACAATCAAACCCAAAAAAGAGTTTAGAGAGGATCGTTTAAAACTTCAAGAGATTGAGATTCGAGCTAACGAGATTGCGAATGGGTTAAAGTATTTTACACCTGATCTTTTTGAAGAAGCCTTTTTTGGAAATAACAGTAAAAAAAAGCGGTTAACTGTTAATGATTATTACGATAAAGCCGTTGAGCAATTTAAGCAGAATGATCAAATAGGAACAGCTGAAAATTATTCCTCAAGTTTAAAATCGCTTTTGATTTTCCATAAAAAGAGTGTTTTGGAGTTTCATAACTTAACACCACAGTGGCTTAAGAAGTATGAAAAGTATATGGTCGATGATAATGATAAAAGTCCTACTACAGTTGGGATATATCTAAGGCCATTAAGAGCGATATGCAATTCTGCTTTGGCTGACAGATTAATTGATGCTGAAGAGTATCCGTTTGGGGCTAAAAAATACACCATTCCAGCTCCAAAGGGGGTTAAGAAGGCGCTCTCAAAGGAGACTTTGAAAAAACTTTTTGAAGGCGAAGCGATAGCACCCGATATGAAAAAGGCTAAAGCTTTTTGGTTCTTCTCATTTGTTTGCAATGGAATGAATATAAAAGATATTCTTCAATTGAGATATAAGGATATTGATGGGGATAAACTTAGCTTTAGAAGGGCGAAAACTTCTCACACCGATAAAACCAAACGTGTTATAACCGTCTATTTAGATGAATTTACACACTCTGTTATTAATGAATATGGTAATGAGCTGAAAACTAGTACTAATTACATCTTTCCTATTCTTAATGACTCATTAACCACGGAGGAGAAATATGCTAAGACCAACAATTTCGTCCGTTATATCAATCAGCACTTTAAAAAGTATGCTGAGAGCATTGGTGTTGAAGAAAAAGTCTCAACCTACTCTGGGCGCCATTCCTTTGCAACTCGACTCATACAAGAGGGTGGAAGTATTGAAATGGCTAGCGAAGCTCTAGGACACTCTAGCATTGGCACTACCATTGGTTATTTTGCTGGTTTCGAAGATACTGCTAAGCAGGAGTTTGCGAATAAAATTAAGCCGTATTAGTTTTTTAGGGCATTTTTTATCCTTGAAATGAGGCGCAATAACTCAACTTCTTTGAGGGTTGGCATAGCGTTATGAAAGGCCATATATTTCTAGCGTAATCTAATTAATGACTAGGGGATGGTGTATTTTTGAAGATTGCTATTAATAAGTTTATTTGTCACAAATTTATGTTATATTTGTGACAAAATAATTATAAATACATGTCTATTAGCATTGAATCACAGGTATTTGCAAAAATAAGAAAAGCCAAGAGGGGTTCGCTATTTTTTACGGAGAATTTTCTCGCTAATAATAGTGCCGATGGCGTTAGAAAAGCGTTGGAGAGATTGGTTAAAGGTGGCGAAATTGTTCGCATCGCGCAAGGTATTTATGTGCGCCCTGACATAGACCCAGTTATTGGGAAACTAATGCCCAGCATCGAAACCATTGCTGTGGCTATTTCTAAACGCGATAAGGCGCATATTGTACCCACAGGTGTTTATGCTCTTAATAAACTAGGGCTGTCGACACAGGTTCCCATGAATATTGTCTATTTAACAGATGGTGCTGCTCGAAAAATTGACATCGCTGGACAAAAAATAACATTCAAACAAACCACGCCTCGAAATGTGATGGCTGTAGGTGATATTAGTAAGTTGGCAATCCAAGCATTGCGAACCATCGGGAGTGCTAAGGTTACTTCAGATGAAGTTATATATATCCAGAACCTTCTTAGAAAAGAGAAGCCAACGCATTTGGAACACGACTTTTATTTAGCCCCAAATTGGATTAAAGAGATAATAAGACCCATTCTTAAAGAGTTGAAAAATGAGTAAACACAATATAGATGCTTGGCTGGCGTTGAATGATACAACGCGTGAAAATATTTTTAGGCAAGTGGCACTTCAAAAGAAATTGCCGAATCAGGCTATCGAAAAAGATTGGTGGATAGTACAAACTCTATCTGCCCTCTTTAACTTGACCTGTTCGCCATTTTTAATATTTAAGGGAGGCACTTCGCTTAGCAAAGGTTGGAATTTAATCCAACGCTTTTCAGAAGATATTGATCTTGTTATCGACAGAGAATCGTTAGGTTTCTCTGGTGATTTAGACACTCGAGGTATTAAAAATTTACGTAAAGCCACTAAAAAATATATCGTAGAAACGCTTCTTCCTGAGTTACATGCTAAATTTGTGGAATTAGGCTTGGAGGTAGTTGTAAAACCGCGTCATTTTGAGAGTAGTGGGCAAGATCCAATGATTATCGAGCTATTCTATCCCAAACTTTTTGAACTTAACGATTATCTAAAGCCCGATTTACTTATTGAGATTGGAAGCCGCTCACTCTTTGAACCCAATACACTCACTACATTTAAAAGTTTTGTCGCCGATGTTTATAGCGAGAGCCCATTTGCCGATGAACCGATTACTGTTCCAACTGCCAATATTGAACGTACTTTCTTAGAAAAGATTTTTTTATTACACGAGGAGTTTCAGAAACCTGCCAGTAAAATACGAGTAGAGCGCATGAGCCGACATTTGTACGATATCGAAAAACTCATGCATACAGCAGAAGCCATGGAGGTGATTATAAACCATGATTTATACAATGCCATTGTTCGTCACAGACAAAAATACACACCCCTGCAAGAGGTCGATTATGCCAAACATGCACCCAGTACAATACAGTTTGTGCCACCCCAACAACAGCTAGACGCTTGGGAATCGGACTATAAGCTTATGCAAGAATATATGATTTACGGCAATAGTCTATCGTTTGCTAAACTAATAGAAAACCTTAACTCACTTCAGAATAGAATAAATAATCTTAATGTTAAATTATAGCAAACAACCATAAGTAATTTCTAGCACAACTCAAACAGAGATTGATAACTTCATTTGGTTACATTCGTGTAATGTCTTTCTGTCTGTTGGAGCTATAGAAAAAGTCTCAAGCTTAAATACTGTAATAAATTTTTTTAACAGCTTATGCACAACGGATTTTATTAATCTGTTAGTTGAGAATATCATACATCAATCACTTTATCTGCTTTAAAACCTTCGTGTTCTCCCATTTGCACATACCCTAATTGATTGGTTACCAATTTAGTTTTACCAATATTGAATTCATGTTTTTATCTTATAGTTTACACTCGAATCTGTTGAAGAGCAATTAAACTAATTTGAGAATCTACAACGACTTAATTTGGCGTTCTCTCCATCTACCTTTACATCAAAATAAAGGATATGAAGACAAAGCAAGACTTAAAGTACCTACATCTAATAGAGAAAATTGTTGAGGCATCAAGAGATA
>JAGPHP010000160.1 GCA_018055415.1 Breznakibacter sp.
ATATCTATGTAATAGATGTATTTAAGATGAATTACACCCAACGAATGAGTGAATATTCTATTGCTATGGCATAATAAAGGCACTATAAAGGGAAGGATTTAATCTTAGATCGAACTCACGTTAATTATTAAAGGATTTGATTATCATTACAATGAGAATATCGAAACTTTTAACAAAACAATTGCAAAAATCTCTCATTATCTTTTAAGAGTATCCGTTCTACCAAAACCCAATCTGTAGGAGCCCAATTAACCTCCCTCAAACACTCTAGTTCAATCCATCTTGCCGCAACATGATGAAAGAGTTCAAACTGATCATTTTCTACGCTACAAATTATAGGTTGCAATGATAAGTTGATATCCGAAAATAAGATAGGTTCAAAAGCAAAAAGAGGAGTCACGCACATGGCGAGCTCCTCTTTTAATTCTCTTACAATTGCTTCAAAAGGCGTTTCATCCTCTTCTATCTTTCCACCAGGAAGTTCCCATAGATTGGAATACTTATGCAATGGAGGATTTTGAGCTATTAATATTTTACGATTACAAATAACGACACCGCAAACAACTTTAATCATTCTCTTGCAAACCCTTTTTTGACATCTTCTTGTCTCCTGCATGGCTTAATACAGTACCATCAAGTAGTCCACTATATTTGCTCTTTTCGGCTAATACCTGTTTTGCCTCGGCTATATCATCATCTGTTAAAATACTATTTTTGATTGCACCTTTTTGATAATAGTATCTTTTCAAAATCTCATCGGATAAAAAGAGGGAAATTTGTTTGCGCGATTTTGCTAAATCTTTTGCTTTATCAAGAGCAAGTGCATTTGAGAGTGCTTCAAAATCACCTTTTGCCTCATCATAGTAACCCTCTCTAGTCGCAGTTTTAATTAATTCATTAAGTTTTGTTATAGTACCCGAGGTATATTTTAAATCGGGCTTAGCAACGGCAAAATCTGTAAACTGTTTATATATATCGTCAGTAATCACAAAGTTCTCTGGAGTTCGAATCGTTGGATTTTCGTAATAATACTTTGTTGCAAATTCAAATAAAACCGATTGAGTTACTACCGCAATTGTGATGTTAGTTATCTTCACTTGCTCCACAATTATATCAGGAGAAACTCCTCCACCATCAAAGACAGTTCTACCTTTTTTAGTTGAGAATTTTGAGATTAACGAATCGGCCACTTCGCCAACACTTCCATCCTCATTTCGGTTTTTATAATCTACTGCCTGAATGCATCGACCACTTGGGATATAATATTTTGCTGTTGTAACTTTTAACTTGGTATTGTAAGAAAGGTTACGTGTTGTTTGAACCAATCCTTTTCCAAACGAGCGTTGACCAATAACCACGGCACGATCGAGATCTTGCAATGATCCAGCTACAATTTCTGAAGCTGAAGCCGAACCTCTATCTATAAGAACAACCAAAGGCATGATCGTATCCATTGGCATTTCGGTGGCACGATAAACTTTATCCCACTCTTTAACATTCCCTTTAGTGCTAACAATATCGACCCCTTTAGGAACAAAGAGATTTACTATTCTAATAGCTTCTTCTAGTAATCCACCAGGGTTGCCTCTCAAATCTAAGATAATTTGCTTTGCCTTTTGTTTATCTCGAAGATCAATAAATGATTTTTGCAATTCGTTAGAGCAACCCTGTGTAAAGTTCTTCAACATTATGATCCCTGTTTCGCTATCTAACATACCGTAATAAGGAACAGGATTTATGCTGATTTTTTCACGAGTAATTGTAAACGTAAGAGGCTTTGGTTGTCCAAATCGCTCAACTTTGACAGTAAATTTTGTGCCTTGAGGCCCTTTGAGGTTATCGCTCACATCACTTGACGATTTATCTTTCATCGATTTTCCATCGATTTCAAGAATTTTATCGCCAGCTTTCAATCCTGTTTTTTGAGCGGGAAAACCTTCATAAGGTTCTGAAATTACAATATAATCACCACTCTTTGTTATTAACGAACCTATTCCTCCATACTCACCAGTAGTCATAAATTTAAAGTCGTCCATCTCCGACTCAGGAATGTAAGTTGTATATGGATCTAAAGATTCGAGCATCTTATCCATACTTATTTTTATCAACTTCTCTGGATCTGTTTTATCAACGTAGTAGCTATTCAACTCACGGAACATGGAGTAGAATATATCTAAATTCTTGATAATTGCAAAGTTACGACTATCTTCTGTAAAACTCAAAACACCAATACCGATGCCTAAAACAAGGGTGAAAATCAGTGAAATTCGAACAAACTTATTTTTAATGATGGTGAAAAATCTTTTTTTCATTCTTAAAATTTATTAGCTTATAAAGTGGTTTTATTTCCCTAAAGGTAGATGCAAATGTAAGAAAGTTTTTGAATTAGAGCTCTCATACAATAAGGCCTTAATATTTATTTAACTATTGATATTTATTCTGACGCAGAATGGCTTTACGCCTCCCTACTCTCTCTTTTTTCCGTAGGCTAAATCACCCACATCGCCAAGACCCGGAACAATATATGATTTTGCATTTAACTCCTCATCCACGGCTCCGCACCAGAGAGTTACGTGAGTAGAGTGAATATTTTTTTCGATATAGTCAACTCCATCTTGCGAGGCGATGATTGTTGCAATGTGAACATGTTTTGGTGTACCAATTTTAAGCAGAGCCTGATAACTTAACACCATCGAGTTGCCCGATGCGAGCATTGGATCACATAAAATAACCGTCTTTCCATCAATCTCTGGCGATGAGACATACTCAATATGAATATCAAAATCGCCTCCAGCACTATATTTTCGGTAAGCCGAGATAAAACAATTTTCTGCTCGATCAAAAATTGACAAAAAACCCTCGTGAAAAGGAAGTCCTGCACGCAATACAGCAGCCAAGACGAGCTGATCTTGTGGTAACTTCTCAATTGCTACTCCCAAGGGGGTAAGAATGCTCTTTTCAGCATAATGGAGGCGACGGCTAATTTCGTAGGCAAAAATCTCGCCTAATCGAATTAAGTTTTGCCTAAATCTCATGGGATCGGTTTGAATTTGCTTATCTCGTATCTCGGCCAAGAAGCTATTCAAAACAGTTGCTTTGCTATTTAATACAATGGTTTCCATAGTTAAGTGATTTAGGATAACAATTAAATTTACCTCTTTTTGAACACAAATCAAATTAATCATCCATTTTGTTTCAGATAAATAAGTGACACCTCATTACCATTTTGATATTATTGTATCTTTGAAATTCAAAAATTTAGACCTATTTATTATGAGAAGTTTTTTTAAGTACTTTTTTGCCGTTATTCTTGGCGGTATTGTTTCGGCCATTGTGCTTATGTTACTTGTAACAGCTACTATGGCAGCCTTTGTAGCAGTAGCATCTTCAGATCAACAAGAGACTATTGTGCAATCAAAATCAGTTTTAAAAGTTGATATTAATGGAGAAGTAATTGACCGAGTACAAGATAGTCCTCTTTCTGAATTATTCGGGGCTATGAATCATGAGCCCGGCAAGAATGGATTAAACAAGATCTTATCAAATATCAAAAAGGCCAAAAGAGATACAAATATTGTTGGTATTTACTTACAATGTGGTAATATTCAGACCGGCTACGCTACTATTGAAGAGATCAGAAACGCACTTATTGATTTTAAAAAGAGCGGTAAATTTGTTGTAAGCTATTCGGAAATTTATTCGCAAAAAGGGTATTATCTTGCCACTGCTGCCGATAGTTTATATCTTTTTAAAGAGGGCTATCTTCAATTTCAAGGTCTTAATATGGAGAATCTCTATTTCAAAAATATGTTTGAAAAGATAGGGATTGAGTGGGTTGCCTTTAAGCATGGTAAGTTCAAATCGGGAGTTGAATCATTCTCATCTGACAAAATGAGTGACGAAGATCGTCTTCAACGCAAAGAGTTGCTTGAGGGTATTTGGAGCCATTTAACCGAAAGAATTGCTGATAGTAGAGGTCTTACTAAAGCCGAAGTGAATAACTTTGTTAATAGTAATACGTTTATGAGTGACAATAAGCTTTTGGTAAGTTCTCAATTAATCGATGGCTTGAAATATGAAGATGAGGTCTTAGAGTTGCTTAAAAAACTTTCCAAAACTGCAACAGAAGATAAAACTAACTCCGTTTCACTTAAGAAATACGATAGTGCTTTTGTCCCGGAGGAGATAAAAGAGTTAACAATGGATAAAATTGCCATCATCTATGCAGAAGGTGGTATTGATATGTCCAAAAGTGATGGAATCCAATCAAAAGAGCTAGCTAAAACAATTCGCGAGGCGCGTGAAGATGAGAATATTAAAGCAATCGTACTTCGTGTCAACTCCCCTGGTGGATCAGCCATGGGAAGTGATATCATTTGGCGCGAACTTCTACTGGCAAAAAAAGCAAAACCGCTTATTGTCTCTATGGGTGATTTAGCTGCTTCGGGAGGATACTACATTTCATGCGTTGCCGACACCATTTTTGCACAAAAAAGCACCATCACAGGCTCAATAGGCATCTATGCACAAATTCCCAATTTTAAGAGCTTACGTGAGAAGGTAGGAGTTAATGTTGATGGCGTTTCGACCAACAAAAACAGCGATTTCTTAAATGGACTCTCCTTTTTAACTCGTCCTTGGAATGAAAGTGAAAAAGCTATGATTCAAGCCTACATTGAGCGTGGCTACAAATCATTTGTCTCCAAGGTTACCGATGGAAGAGATATGACGTTTGATCAGGTTGATGCCATAGCGCAAGGACGTATATGGACAGGTGTTGCGGCAAATGATATTAAACTAGTTGATGGATTTGGCGGAATTGATGATGCCGTAGAAGCTGCAAAAAATAGAGCCAAATTAAAAAACTTCCGACTTGTAGAACTTCCAGAACAACTCTCTCCAATGGAACAATTTATGAAAGATCTTGGCGGTGAGGCCAGAGCATTAGTTTCGGTAGAACTTTTTGGAATTAATAGTAAAGATATTGATCTACTGAATGATGTAACATCTCAAGATGTGCTTCAAGCAAAAATGCCCTATTTAATTGATATACGATAAGTTATAAGATGATCATTTTAAAACATCTGCGTAAACTCCTCTTACCAATTGGAATCCTTTATGGAGGTGTTATATTTATTAGAAATAGGATGTTTGACTGGGGAATTCTCCATCAAACATCCTTCACCACACCCATCATTGTAGTAGGTAATATCACTGTTGGTGGAACTGGAAAAACACCAATAACCGAATATCTAATTAAGCACCTACAAACTCATTATAAGATTGCCCTCTTAAGTAGGGGTTATGGTCGTAAATCAAAAGGTGCGATTTTAGCTGATAGTAATGCAAATGCAGATATAATTGGCGATGAGCCCTTTCA
>JAGPHP010000029.1 GCA_018055415.1 Breznakibacter sp.
GTTTTAATTATCCAAAGATTCATTTTTCTCGTTTTTCTATTCATCGTAATTGTTGAAATCTTAATAAGCTCAACCCAGCAGATTCAACATAAATTTCATCAAAGTCAGTGGAGTCTGTTACCCCAATACCGCCTTCTGGTTTTAATTCTGTGCTGTCTTCAAGAAAAATTCGAAAATTAAAGTTATTGACATTAGAAACTCCTTGCTTAATAAAATGTTGTTGGATTTCTGGCTGATATTTTTTGTAATTGTCGTTAATGATTAAATTACCTCCTATACCACCCATACTTTCGTCAATGATTGAAAAATTCACTTCTCCAATGTTTTCATTGTCTATGTATAAATATGCTATCATATGTAAATCACATTTCAGGAATTCCTGATTTTATGTAAAGATCCTCAATTATTTCATTTAAGCTAATTTCTATCGTATCTTCGTTCCTATTTTCAGCCTTCCAATAAGTTGTTGACTTAGTGCATATTTGCTTGGCATTATCCATTCCTTGAGGATAAAAGGCGTTGTCAAAGTCTGCTGAAACAACTAAAGTCAATTTTTCAAGTTTATCAAGGTCACAATTGTGATTTGCAAAATGTATTGGTAACCATTCAAGATAATCGTCTAGCAACTGCCTACTTTCAATTGAAATGGCTTCTTCTGGTTCAATTGTCTTGTTAACGAAGTCAAATATTGCAGAAGGTATGAGTTTAAGATTATTCAAATGAATAAGAACATTAAAAGCAAGTTTTCCACTTTGAGTGAAGTCAACACTCTGAAAAGAGTGAGAAAAATTGTGAATCGCTGACTTATAATTCTTAAATCTCATACGGTGAATTGTCTGTTCTAAAATGCCCGCTACAGCTGGCTTTGCACACATTTATTCCGTTAAACCCTTAATCTGTTTTATTGCTTTTGTAACAATCAATGCTTTATCATTAAAGCACATTGTTACACAAATCTAAATTTATTTATTCAATAATGTTATCTAACTGCAAGACTTTTACGGAAACTCTTCGCTGCTGAACTATTTTATCATGTTGCTCATGCATCTACAAACATTCTTTTCAAAATACCTTGGATTAAAATCCAAGGCTACCATGTTGGTCGTGCCTATGGCACTTTTAAATTACAGCTGTTGGGTTGATTGATTTTGGGAGAGCCATAGGCTCGGCACGCGTGGTAGCCACGGATTTTAATCCGTGGTGTGCAAGGCAATTTTCATGGCATATTTCGACTAAAGTTATGTTTTTTTCTACATCAATATGTGTCCATTGGTGCTTCCCGCGCTGCGGTTTGCTCTCTTTTGACGAAGTTGGTGCTACCCGCGCTGCGTTTTGCTTGCTTTTGACGAAGTTGGTGCTTCCTGCGCTGCGTTTTGCTTGTTTATGGCGAAGTTTGTGCTTCCCGCGCTGCGCGTTGCTCGTTTTTGATGATGTTGGTGCTTCCCGCGGAGTTTTTTGCTCGCTCAACTTATATCAAGAACATTAAAATGATTTTTTTACAACTATTGTTTAGCATTGATATTTGATCTACTTTTAGTTCCATAACAAGGGTACGTTTGGTTTCGTTAATAGCTTGCATGTGGGGTGTTAATGAGGCAAAAAACATGGACAAATTTATTGATGCAACAATTGCATGCCTGTTGCATTTAACCTTAAACTTTAAAGTTTCATAAATGAAAAAAGTAATTAATTTAAGCCTAACACGTCTTTATGTAAATGAACTTGGCACCTTAGGTCGTAATGTGTTGCAAGTGGCTTCCGCATCGGCAGCCAACAATATTATTCCGCAAATCATACTTAGCAATATAAGCGATGTGTTAGTGTTGTACGATGGTGCAGTGGGTAAAATTACGGCATCGGAGGCTACACTCTTAAGTGGCCAACTCGACGATGAGCGCGATGAGCTGATTTGAGCTCTTAAAGGTCTGGTTATGGCTACGCGCTACCGTACCAACGAGGCCATAAAATCGGCTGGTCGTAAATTAGAAGATGCCATTCGCCATAGAGGTTGGCACATGCAATCAGACAGTTACGCGGCCGAGACCAATGAGATAAATCAGTTGTTAGGCGATATCAAAAGCTCGGAAGAATTACAGAGCGCCATAACATTACTTAATGCCACCGAAGTGGTGGAACAGTTGGGTATAACCAACAGACGTTTTGAAGAGAATGAACAGAGTCGAATAGCGGGTAAAGTGGCAAAGGGCAACGTTTCGAGCACCGAGGCCATTGATCAGTTACGCAAATCGATACTTACCCTTTTTAATTACCTCAACTCCGTGTCGGGCGTATATCCCGAGGCGGCAATGGCCATTAATAGCATCAACGGAGTTCTTGAGCCCTTTGCTACACAACTAAAAGCGCGCGCAACCTCGGCGGTAAATAACAAATTAGCTGCCGAGGCTAATCAGGCGCAAAACTAGCATCATTGTTACCCTTGTAAACTTATTCGGGGCGCGACTTAAAGTCGCACCCCGATTTTTTTTTTGCAATTTGACCACCCTCCAGATACTCATTATACCCATCTTTTTTACAACCACGAAGTGGTTGAATGTAAATTGAAAATCGGCGGAGCCAATAGCCTCGGATGAAATCCGTGGATTTGGGGGTAGTTCCACGAACCCCGAAAGGGGTTCAATGTGAGTTTTAATCGACATTCAACCCCATTCGGGGTTGTGTGGGGTATTACAATTTACCACCAGCTTCACTGGTGGCTATTTAAATTCAACCCATTCTGGGTTGTTGATAGGGAAATTATTTGCATAAGATGTGTATAAGGAGTAGCTCCTTGGTTGGAGGGGCTGGGGGGGCTGTTTGTGTTGATTTTTGCTGGCAGGTTGCTACTATTATGGCAGGTATATATGAGTGCCGGGTGAGGGATAGCAGAGGAAAGCCCGTAAAGGTGGCCAATAAGAAGGGGGTTAGAGATATTGCATGCAATTTCGGAACGAAGATATTGGCCACCTGCGGACTTGGAACGGATAGCCCGACGGCAAAGGCCGAGTGAAAGATTGCCGGAGACATTGCATGTGATTTCTGTACGAAAGAAGTAAGCCTTTGCTGGCACCCCCAAAAGAGAGAACGAAGCGAAAAATAGTTATCTTTGCGATTCAAAATTTTGAGTATGAAGAGAGTGGTAGTAGGCTTGTCGGGTGGCGTGGATTCGAGCGTGGCGGCCTATATTTTGAAGCAGCAGGGGTACGATGTGGTGGGCTTGTTTATGAAAAACTGGCACGATACAACGGGTGTGTTGGAGTCCGATTGTCCGTGGCTTGAGGATAGGTTTGATGCGCAGAGCGTGGCAATGAAGTTGGGTATTCCGTTTCATTTTGTGGATTTGAGCGATGAGTATCGCAAGAGGGTGGTGGATTATATGTTTGCCGAGTATGAGCGCGGACGTACGCCAAACCCCGATGTGCTGTGCAATAGAGAGATTAAGTTTGATGTGTTTATGGAGAAGGCCATGGAGCTTGGAGCCGATTTTGTGGCTACGGGGCATTACTGTCGCAAGGAGACCGTGGTGGTTGATGGCGTGGAGGTGCATAGGCTTTTGGCGGGCAGCGATGATAATAAGGATCAGAGCTATTTTTTGTGTCAGTTGTCGCAAAAGCAGCTATCGAAGGCGTTGTTTCCGGTAGGCGATATTGTGAAGCCTGAGGTGAGACGCATTGCGGGTGAATTGAAGCTGATTACGGCGCATAAGAAGGATTCGCAAGGAATTTGCTTTGTGGGAAAGGTGGATTTACCGGTGTTTTTGCAACAGAAATTGGAGGCTAAGCCGGGTAAAGTATTCTTGATTGAGCCTAATTGTGAGCTTTTTGTGCGCGATTGGAGTGTGTTGGACGATTTGAAGGTGAGCGATGAGGCGTTAGAGGAGTTGTCGAAACCCTATCCGTTTCATCCGAAATATGGCAAGCGTGTGGGCGACCATAATGGGGCGCATTTTTATACTATTGGTCAGCGTAAAGGGCTTAATATTGGGGGGTTTCCAGAGCCTTTGTTTATTATTGGCACCAATATTCCGTTTAATCAGATATATGTGGGGATGGGTGATAACCACCCTGGCTTGCACAGGAAGGTGCTAAAAGTGGAGAGCAACGAGGTGCATTGGGTACGCAATGATTTGGCGTTAAAAGTGGGGCAGGAGCTTGAGCTGTTGGTGCGAATTAGATATCGTCAGCCCTTGCAAAAGGCTCGTTTGATGATGCGCGAGAATGGTTTGTTTGTGGTGTTTGATGTGCCTCAACGTGGTGTGACGGCGGGTCAGTTTGCGGCGTTTTACGTGGAGGATGAGCTTATTGGAAGTGGTGTAATCAATTAATATCTAAGGGTATGGTTGAGGTGAAGAGTGTAGATGAGTATATAGCGCAATACCCCGATGAGGTGAAGTTGCTGTTGGAGCAGATGCGTGTTACGATAAAAAATGCTATTCCTGAGGCTGTAGAGGCTATTAGTTATGGCATGCCAACGTTTAAGTTGGAGGGTAATTTGGTTCATTTTGCAGCGCATAGTCACCATATTGGGTTTTACCCAGCCCCATCGGGAATTTTGGCATTTGAGGAGGAGCTTAAAGCGTATAATAGCGCAAAAGGATAGGTGCAGTTTCCGTTTGATAGACCACTGCCGTTGGATTTGGTAAAGCAGATGTGTGAGTTTAGAGCAGAGGAGAATAGGGCGATAGCAGAGGAGCGGGCAAAGAAAAAGTTGTCGCGCAAAGGCGCAAAGATTGTAAATGCGCGAAAATCGTATTGTTTGTGTGCTTTTAGATTGTTTATTAATCCTTTGTTCTCGGTATAAAGAATCCTTTAATGCAATTTAGATTTCTTATACAAATCTGAATATGGTTCTTTTTTTGAATACCTGCTCCCTCAAATGCAGGCCCACCTTCGGTAAATATTCCACGCACGGTATCAAATCGGATTAATTCGCTGAACCCTTTCTTTATGATATCAGATTCAATTTTTTCATCTATTTTTTGATGCATATACTCAATTACAGCACAACCTAATTCTCTAAAGATTAAATCATGGTATATATCCCTTTCAAGATCTTTGTTTTTGGGTAATGCCTTTCCGATAGCCGTGAGATCATCCTTCATCAAATCATAGTATGTTGAAAGAATGTCAATGTATTGCGAGTCTGTAAAATCGAGACAATTATCTAATTGATAAACAACTCCAACAACTGATGGTTTTTCTATTTTTCCTCTTGAATGTTTATCTACTGCCCATTGATAGGCTCTTTTGTTATTGTTTTCCCAAACATAAAAGCCATTTCCTAACCAGTCAAATAGTTCTTGACTTTTCTTTACAACAAAAGGATTATTAACTAATTCATTCCTTGTTGACTCATCACAACCATGAAAGCCAATCATTAAGTTAGGTCTTCTACTGTACATTATTTTACTATAGCTACAACTTTTTTCAGATTGCTAAAGTGTTCTGTAAAGTTTTCACCTTTTGTAATAATCTTTGCAGAGCGAAGTGTGGCAACAATCTTTGCTCTATCCTTTTTTTCGGACTTAATTTCTTTTGCTAGAGAAGCTAAGAGTGTAAATTGATTTACTTCCATGGCTATCTTCATTTAAAAATTTCTACAAAGTTAATTTAAATTTTGGGATTGAGTTACTGTGATTTTTTCTTACGGTTGTATGCCTCTTTAAAGATCGGCCTTTAGAAGCTCTTTGGCGATTTTAAGTTCGTTGTAAGAGTATTTATCTTGGGTGATTGTTTTAATCTCTGAGAGTGTTTTTTCTTTATTCTCAATTATTAATTCACTAATCTCCTTCAGCTTTTGGGCGTCAATAAGTTGCTCAATGTCAATCTCTCCGAGTTCTACATAGTGAAAGAGGTGTCCTAAAATGGTTCCCGAAACAAAACCTCGTGTGGTTGCAATCTCGTCAATCGTCATACCGCTTTTAAAGAGTGTAAAACTCTCCAATTTTGTATCCTTTTTAGGTGCTTTAACCTTTGGTTGCTCGGGCTCAGGAAGCTCATCGAGCAGGTGTTTGTTCTCAGACAAATAACTCGTTGTGAGTGATAATATCACGTCGCCAAACTCGGCTATTTTAGCTTTTCCCATCCCTTTAACCATCTCCAATTCGCGAGTTGTTCGCGGAAGTTTGTTGCAAATAGCCTCGGTTGTTTTTTTATCTAATATCATAAAGCTTTGTTTGCTTTGGCGAGAGGCTTCGTCGCGTGCAAACTTGCGTAGGGCATGGTAAAGGGGCGGATGAGGTGGCAGGTAATCGCCCGTAAATGGTAGATCGGCACTGATTTTTGTATTTTTTAGCGTGATGGTTTTAGTCAACGTCTCATCGAGCGTGGCAATGTTTATTGCTTTAAGATACTCATCCACCGAAAATCCATCTGAGGCACTCAATAAAGCCTTACGTTTTACAGAGCTCTCTGTAGCTAGTTGAGTTATCTCTTTAATCATCTGCTCTTTAACGGCTTTATTGTCGATATCGATAACCGTTTTTTCAATAGGGGTTAAGATGATATCTGTGAGTTTTTGAGTGAAATAGGGCACCGATTTTTTGATTCGCTCTTGTAATACTTGGTTTTGTTCTATTGCAATAGTCGAGGTGTCGAACGAGCTAATTTGAACACCAAATTTTTCGGCAACAGTGATAATTTCGGCAGCAGTAATGCGCTCCAACTCCAAAAAGAAATCGGTATAGTGTTTTGAAACGGCGCTGGAGTGAGATAAAACGGTGTTAGCAATTCTGTTTGTTAAATATTTGATTGAGCTAAAGTTAAAGAGCTCTTGAAGGAGTCTGCTTTGATAGCGTAAGCGGTTTACTTCGAGTTGTTCATCGGTAGGGTGGTTACTCTCGACGTATTTTGAAAACTGACTAATTATTGGACTTGATAAGATGTTTGAAGTGGTAATGGGGGTGTTTAAAACCATCCCTTCGAGCGATTTGCAGCGACTCAAAGCCACATAAACTTGTCCAAACGTAAAGCTCTGACTGGCATCAATGATCGCTTTCTCGAATGTAAGTCCCTGACTTTTATGAATGGTAATTGCCCACGCCAGTTTGAGCGGTATTTGGGTAAATGAGCCAACCACCTCCTCTTCAATCTCTTTGGTCTCTTCGTTGAGGGTGTAGCGAGTATTTTCCCACTTCTCCTTTTTAACCTCGATGATGTTTGTGTCATTCTTGCACTTAACGATAACTGTATCTTCGTCGATTTCAGTAATCTCTCCAATTTTACCGTTGTAGTAGAGTTTGTCGGGTGAGGAGTCGTTTTTGATAAACATCACCTGCGCGCCCACTCGTAGTTCGAGCTGGAACTCGGTAGGGTAGGAGTTCTCAGGGAAATCGCCCCTAACGGTGGCACTAAAGCTTTGTTTTGTTGTTTTAAGAGCCTTAAGTTTTTGTTCGTTATAGCTTAAAGCGTAGGCGTTATGGGTGGTTAATATGATGTAATTATCCTCTTTTGGTGGTTCAAAATTGGGTTGATATCGTTTGTTAAGTTCGTGCAGAGTTGCTTGGTCGATGTTGTTGGTGCGAACCTGATTGAGAATATCTATAAAATGCTGGTCTGTTTGACGATATATTTTTGTTAATTCAATAGATACAAAATTGGTCTGTTTGATGGCTAAGCTGCTGAAAAAGAACTTGGTGTCGTAGTACTCTTTTAAAATTGACCATTCGTCATCTTTCATAATCGGTTCTAATTGGTTCATGTCGCCAATCATCAAAAGCTGAACGCCTCCAAACGGGAGATGCCTCTTTTTGAACTGTCTTAAAACCATGTCGATGGCATCTAAGAGGTCGGCTCTTACCATACTTATCTCATCAATAACTAGTAGATCGAGACTGCGCAGGATATCTTTTCGTTCTTTACGGTAACGTGAGAAATCTATTTTAGAGCCACTGTTTGAATTTCCTTTGTAGTGCGATGGTATTTGAATACCAAATCCTATCTGGAAAAAAGAGTGTATCGTAACTCCTTTTGCATTGACTGCCGCTACACCTGTTGGAGCAACAACTACAAAACGCTTATGGGTAATTTTATGCAGATTATGTAAAAAGGTTGTTTTACCTGTTCCAGCCTTTCCGGTAAGAAAGATGTTACAATCGGTTTTGTTGATAAAGTTTGTTGCAAGCTGCAACTCTTGATTTGGAGTTGAATTCATATCTTTTATTCACTATCGGGTAATGGTTTGGTGATGCGAAGATAGTAAAAGAGCTTTATTGTCCAAACGATAAGATGAAAATTATCGTCTTTTAAACTCCGAGCAAACAATGGCCGTGGCTATAGCTACGTTAAGTGACTCGGTACCACTCTCTTGAGTTGCAAATGTTGGGATGTGAATTTTTGAAGTAACATACTCTTCCACCAACGGTGATATTCCTTTACCCTCATTTCCCATAATGATAGCACCTCGTTTGGTGAGCTCTTTTTGGTAGATGTTTTCGCCATCCAAAAATGCGCCATAAATTGGGGTGTCAAACTCTTTGAGCTTTTTAAGCACAGATGGAAGATCGCTATAATAGACTTTTACACGACAAATAGCTCCCATGCTTGCCTGTACTACTTTGGGATTAAATGTATCGGCACTGTTAACTGAAGATATAATCTCCTCAATACCAAACCAATCGGCCAGACGGATGATGGTTCCCATATTACCTGGGTCTTGTATGTCATCGAGAACTAGAATGAGTTTTTTGCTTATTTTTTCAAATGAAAGTTGGTGTTTTGGAAGTTGGCAAACGGCTAAAACGGGCGGAGTGCTTTTGAGTTGCGATATTTTTTTGAGCTCTTCTATATCGCATTCAATAATTTCTACATGTGGAGGAATCAAATGCCCCGATTTTTTGAGCCATTGATCAGTTGCAACAATAGTTTGAAGCGCCAAACCAGAGAAGAGAATGTCGGTAACAATTTTATCGCCTTCAGCAAAAAAAAGATCCTCCTCTTCTCGAAACTTTTTTCGAGTGAGGGAAGTGATGAGTTTAATTTTATTTTTGCTTAGCACAATAGATATTATTTAGGGCTCTAAAGTATATTTTTTATTTTTATTATCCATATTTTCCAGCTAGTTAGATAATAGATTCTACTTAGAAAGTGTATTTTTGTCCAAATTGAGTGCAATTTAATGCAACAAAGAGTGTTATTTCCATTAAGTGTTGGGTGATTTATTAAAGTTAAGAGTTGATATTTTGATTAAACGTGTTCTAATATATCTTTCATTTTTCACTCTTCTAGTGGTGTTATTTGGTTGTAATACAACTAAATATGTGCCTCAGGATAAATATTTATTACACAAGGTTTCGATCAAAAACATGTCGAAAGAGTTAACCAAAGAGGAGTTAACACCCTATATTCGACAAAATGCCAATAGTAGGATCTTTGGTTTTTGGGATTTTCACTTGGGATTGTACAATTTATCAGGCGAAGATCAGTCCCATTGGTGGAATCGTTGGCTACGCGATATTGGGGAGGAGCCTGTTATCTTTCAAGAAGATTATGTGACTCAGAGCACCAAGCAATTAAAACAAGCATTGGTAAATAAGGGATATTTTCAGGCTCAAGTGGTCAATTTTGTATCTTATAATCACAATAAACGACGTGTGAAAGTGGAGTATCGTGCCATTCCAGGGCCTCTTTACGAAATTTTAGATGTTAAATATCGAATTGACGATGACTCGATTAGTCAGATCGTTTATAAAGATACGATAAACAGCTTACTCAAGCCCGGCTCACCCTTCGACTCAAATTTGCATAATTCGGAGCGCGAGCGTATTACCAACTCTTTACGCAGAAAAGGTTACTACGCATTTTCGAAAGAGTACATTTGGTTTTTATCAGATAGTTTGTACGGTAATTATCAAATTGGTGACTCATTAATGATAAAAAAACAGTTATTAAAGGGTTCAGATGGATCTGATAGTTTAGCACTTCACAAGCAGTATAAAATAAACTCCATCACCTATAACCTCAATTATGAACCTCAATTGGATGGCGAGAATAAAAGCCAAAAAGTTGACACTCTTTTTACGCCTAATGGACGGATTTTATATAAAGATAAATTGTATGTAAAACCTTGGGTTGTGCTTGGTTCATCGCAAATAGAGGAGGGTTCGCTTTACGACTATATGAGGGTGCAGCGTACGCAAAATAAGCTCTCCTCTCTACGAACTTTTAATATCGTGAATATCAATTTTAAAGAGTTAAATGAGGTTGATACTGCTGGGTATAAAAAGCTTGATTGCAACATTTCGATAGCTCGAGCAAAGTCCCAATTTTTCTCGGTGGGTGTAGAGGGAACCAACTCTTCGGGTAATTTTGGTGTGGCTGGAAAGTTTAAATATTTGCATAAGAATCTATTTAGAGGAGCCGAGTTATTTCATTTTAATGTTCGATTAGCTGCCGAGCGTCAATACACTCGTTCGCATGAAAGTTTTAATACCCTTGAAGCTGGTGCCGAATCAGGGATTGAGTTTCCAAAGTTTTTGGTGCCTATTAAGTTCGAAAAGTTTAGGATGATGTATAATCCAAAGACGATGTTAAATGTCTCCTACGATTATCAAAAGCGTCCCGATTACTATCGAACACTCTCAACGGCAAGTTTTAGTTATAATTGGCGCTCTTCGCGATTTGTGCGTCAAAATCTCACCCCGTTATCTTTGAATTACGTTCGAATTCCTTATGTTGATCCACTCTTTTGGGCACAGATCGAGAATACATTTTTGAGGTATAGCTATGAGGATCACTTAATTCTTGATGCGTCATATTCATATTCATATAATCAGCAGTTGCCAGGCCAACGCAAGAATTTCTGGTATTTCAGAGGTGCCGTCGAAGAGGCTGGTAATATCTTAAATCAATTAAGTTTTGCTACCACCCAATCGAGTTCGGGATATAAAGAGATGTTTGGTGTAAGGTATGCGCAATATGTTAAGGGTGAGATAGATATCCACTATACTCAGTTTGCGGGGCGCATTAACTCATTTGCTTATAGAGTGTTTGGAGGTATGGCTTACCCTTACGGTAATATGGATGTTTTACCTTTTGAAAAGCAATATTTTTCGGGAGGAGCCAATGGTATCAGAGCTTGGCCTGTTCGAGGCATTGGGCCAGGATCAACAAAGCCAAGCAGTTCTACCATCTTTAACCAAATGGGTGATATAAAGCTAGAAGCAAATGCAGAGTATCGTTTTAAGCTCTTTTGGGTGATGGAGGGTGCTGTTTTTGTGGATGCTGGCAATATATGGACATCGAAATATCGTGAAGAGGTGCCGCTGGGCTATTTTAAGCTCGATACTTTTTATAAGCAAATTGCCATTGGTACTGGGGCGGGTTTGCGACTCGATTTTAACTACTTCTTATTACGAGCCGACTTAGGTATTCAGGCACGTGACCCGTCTCGAGAAGAGGGTGATCGCTGGGTTTTAGGACGTCATAGCATCAATTCTGATCGATATGCATTCAGTTTTGCTATTGGATATCCGTTCTAGAGGTGTAGGTGTTGAATTAGAATGTTCTTCTCACTTTTCGAACAAAAGGGCGTGAAATAACTTATTATAGTAAACGAATTATTTAATAATTATAATAAGATATCTTATGTTACAATTTTTATCTCACGCACACTCGGGGTTACGCTATTTGATTCTAGCACTGCTTATTTATGTAATAGTTAGAGGATTATGGGCTCTTATTGCAAAGCAGATATATACCAAACTCGATAAACTTAGTGCTTTGGTTTTGTTGGCGCTCGTGCATACGCAGTTAATTTTGGGCTTTGTGCTCTATTTCCTATCACCAAAGGTTGTGTTTAGCGAACTAACCATGAAAATTTCTGCTATTCGGTTCTTAACAGTCGAGCATCCATTGATGATGATCGTTGCTATCGTGCTGATAACCATTGGTTATTCAAAAGCTAAAAAGAGCCAAGTAAGCGAAAAACATAAAACTATTGTCATCTATTACGGTATTGCGCTTGCGTTAATAATAGCTGCTATTCCATGGAGTTTATTAGCATAATTTGATCTATGTTTTGTTTAAAATTAAACAAATTGTAAAAATTTTATTCAAAATCATCACTTTCATTGGAAGTTAAAATCAATATTGTATTTTTGTTTCAAGAAATAACTAGAATCGCTAATAATAATACTCTATGAATCAGTTAACAAAAGAATTAAACGATGTATTACTTGCAAAGTGTCCAAAGATTTATGAGATGCTTTCAGAAAAAGGAAAAGAGATCTATTTTCCTAAAATGGGTATTTTAGGCCAGTCGGCAGAGGCTAAAAATACTAAGATTAATGCAACAATTGGTGCAGCTATCGAAGACGATGGATCTCCAATGCGTTTAGCTTCTATTGATTCTAAAATAGATATGGATCCAAGTATGTCGTTTCCGTACGCTCCAAGTTTTGGACGTCCTGATTTACGTGCTCGTTGGAAACAGATGATTTTTGAAAAAAACGAAAAATTAAAAGGTAGTGAAATCTCTTTGCCAGTTGTTACTAATGCGTTAACGCACGGTATATCAATGGTAGGTTATCTTTTTGCCGATCCAGGTCAGGAGATTATTGTAAGCAACTATTTTTGGGATAACTACGACTTGATCTTCAATAACGGATATGGAGCTCATTTAACCGAGTTCAATCTATTTAAGAATGGTGGATTTGATGTTGATTCAATGAAAGCCGCTCTTTTAACAGGTGGTGAGAAGAAAGTTATTATCTTAAATTTCCCTAATAATCCATCGGGCTATACTCCAACATTTGAGGAGATGAAGTCTATCACAGCCGCTTTAAAAGAGGTTGCCGATAAAGGAAAGAAAATTGTTGTGGTAACCGATGATGCCTATTTTGGATTGGTATTTGAAGAGGGAATCGAACCACAATCTATATTTGCCTATATAGCTGATTTACATGAAAATATCTTAGCTGTAAAGGTTGATGGTCCTACAAAAGAGGATTATGTGTGGGGTTTCCGCGTAGGATTTATTACTTACAATTATAAAGGGGCAGATGCTTCGGTTTATAGCGCTTTGGAGTCAAAAACTGCTGGTGCCGTAAGGGGTAACATCTCAAATGCTTCAAATTTGTCACAATCGTTATTACTTTCTGCTTTTGATGCACCAACATACGCTAAAGAGAAACAAGAGAAGTTTGATATCATGCAAAAGCGCTACAATGCATGTAAAGAGGCTTTGAAAGATCCTAAATACAAGGAGTTTTTCTCACCTCTGCCTTACAATTCGGGTTATTTTATGTGTGTTATTCCTAAAGATGGCATCAATTGTGAAGAGTTAAGAGCGTTATTAATCAAGAAATACGGTATTGGTGTTATAAATTTGAATAACGTTATTCGTATTGCTTTTGCAGCAGTTGCAGCTAAAGACATTAAGCCTCTTTTTGAAGGTTTATATGAAGCTTGCAAAGAGCTTTCAAACAAATAGTTTATTTCTCTAAAATAGGGTCGAGCTGTGCAGATTTTCTCTGGATGGCTCGACTTTTTTTATTATATTTGGTTAGTACCGAAAAATCCCAACTGTGAATCGAAAGAATAATTTAGAGCGTATCGTTGAGCAACTATCCAACGGAGTTGCTATTGTTATTAGTTTACAAAAGTCCAATAAGTTCGAGGAGGCTCAGGAACATTTTGGCTTCGAAATAGAACGTTTTTTACATACTCCGTACGATCAGTTCATTGTTGATATGTCGGAGGAGTGGATTGAGATTTTTTTACATAAATATGGTTCTTCATTAGAGCTCATTGAAAATTTCGGATCACTTCTATTAGTCGGTGCCGAATTGGCTTTTGAAACACATCGTATTACCGAAGGGTTCTTGTTAGTGACTAAGTGTCAACGACTTTTTGCCATGATAATTGAAAATAAAGGTGATCTCTCCGACGATCAAGAACGAAAGGTTGAGCGGTTAGCGGTTTTAATTTCTAAGTTTTCAAACTAAATTTTCGTATATAATATACCATTTAAAAATCGACTTTTGCACCAGATCGGTTGATTTGTTTTTCCAAGCCATTTTCTTTTATTTAGAATTACTATATATAGATGGATGCGACTATAAACTCTTTCAAAGTTTTTATAATCGTATTATTTTTGTGGAGTAATAAAGAAAAAAATCTTTAATTTATTTTCTTGATTAGCAATATTTTAAATATTTCGTACCAGAAAATGACAATCGCTGAAATAACAGAATTACTCTCTGCAAAAGTAGTTTGCGGAAAGGATTTTATACATCGAGAAGTTCATCGAGGCTTTGCCAGCGATTTAATGAGTGATGTGCTCACTCTTGATACTGATAGTTTGCTGTTAATCACTGGATTATGTAATTTGCAAACCATCAGAACTTCTGAAATGGCCGACATCTCTTGCATTTTATTTGTTAGAGGAAAGAAGGTTACTCCCGAAATGCGTCTTTTAGCTACCGAGTTAGATATGATTTTATTAGAGTGCGAATGCTCAATGTTTAGAGCTATTTCGACGCTAAATAATGCTGGTTTAGAACCTGTTTATTAATTTGTTATGGATTTAAAGTACGAGGTTGAAGGAGGTAATTTTACAAAAGCAGGTAATGCTTCGAGTGCGGTTAAGAATGTTTTGAAGCAACTCAACGTTGATCCTCGAACAATTAAACGAATAGTTGTGGCCTTGTATGAAGCAGAGGTAAATGTGGTGGCGCATGCATATTGTGGAATCATTAAGGCAAATATTGATGCAGAGCGAATTTCAATTATTATTGAAGATCAAGGTCCTGGTATTCCAAATATTGATTTGGCTATGCAAGAGGGGTATTCAACTGCATCAGCAAAAGTAAGAGAGATGGGTTTTGGTGCGGGAATGGGACTTCCAAATATGAAACGTAATGCTGATTCGCTCAATATCAAAAGCGAGGTAGGTAAAGGAACAACGGTTGAATTGATAACTAAATTTATCTCATAACCAATGGATAATCAGTTATATCATGCTATAAAGGTAAATAGCGAACTCTGTTTTGGATGCGTTCATTGTATGAAGGTGTGTCCAACGGCTGCCATTCGCATTGAAAGTGGTATTGCGGTTATCAATCAAGGCACCTGTGTTGATTGTGGCGATTGTCTTACGGCCTGTCCTGTGGATGCCATTTATGTAGAGCAGGATGACTTTGGGAAGATCTTTGATTATAAGATACGTGTTGCCATCGTACCTGCGGTATTTGTTGGTCAATTCCCCGAACACATTACCGAGGAGATGATTTTTAAAGTAATGCGAGAGCTTGGTTTTACACATGTTTATCAGGCAGAGCATACGGTTGAATGTATCAATAATCGATTTTTAGAATTTCAGGCAAAGAGCGATGATAAACCATTGATTTCGCCATTTTGCCCTGCAATAGTTCGCTTAATTCAGGTCCGTTTTCCTGGCTTAACCGAAAATTTTATTCCAATAAAGCCACCGATTGATGCATCTGCTGTCTATTTACGAAAAAAGATGGTGGCCGAAAAGGGGGTAAGTGAGAGTGAGATAGGGATTTTTTATGTAACGCCTTGTGCTGCCAAAATTGCGGCTGTAAAAAGGCCTATTGGCGAAGATGAACCGTTGGTTGATGGGGTTATTAATCTCGATTTTATCTATAACAAGGTTTTTACCATCATTAAAAATCGTTCTCATTACGAGTGGGGTGAGTTAAAGCATTTGCCTGGTTTATCTGCTAAAGGTCTGAAATGGGGTTTGACGGGTGGCGAGTCGGAGAATACGCGAGGACGATGTCTAGCGATTGAAGGGATCTCTAATGTAATTGAGATATTAGAACTGATAGAAAATGAGGAGGTTACTGACGTTGATTTTTTGGAGCTGAGGGCCTGTGATCAGAGTTGTGCTGGAGGTGTTTTGGTTGGTGGTAATAGATTTTTAACTAAAGAACGACTCATAAAAAGAGCTCATTCGCTAGAAGTACAAGGTTTAAAGAAAGATTCGAGTGAAAAGCATGGCGAAGTTATTGGTGATCAGATTTTTGTGAATTCAATTCCGCCCCGTTATGTGATGCAACTTGATGCCGATAGGGGTGTTGCCATAAAAAAGATGGAACGCGTTCGAGAGCTCATGTGTTTTTTACCCGGAATTGACTGCGGTGCATGTGGTTCACCCAATTGTAAGGCTTTAGCCGAAGATATTGTTCAACGAAAATCGTCGCTGTCGTGTTGCGTCTTTTTGCAGCGCAAGATGGTTGTAAATGGAAAATTAAGTCCCGAGCATGCTCTCAAATTTATTGAGAATACATGGGGTAAGGAACGTTTAAATAAAGATTGTAAAAAGAAAGGAGCAAAAAATGAAGGTTCGTGAAATCGTAGCTGCACTTGATTTGCAAGTGTTTTGTGGTGAAGATGGTTTAGATAAAGAGATTTCGGGTGGTTATACCTCCGATTTATTGAGCGATGTAATGGGTAACATCGAGGATGGAGCTGTGTGGATTACCCTTCAAACGCACAAAAATGTGGTTGCTATTGCTTCGTTACGAGATATCTCGGCGGTAATCTTTGTAAAAGGGTTAAAACCTGAAGAGGCTACCGTGGTTCAGAGCAAGATGGAGGGGATTCCACTCTTAGGCTCTGAATTAGAAGCATTTGAATTGTCGGGTCGTTTGTACGCATTATTAAACAAATAGATGAGACCTTTTTGTGCCGATTTGCATATTCATTCAACGCTCTCTCCATGCGGAAGTTTGGAGATGAGTGCCTATGATATTGTTACAGAGGCTGTAAATAAGGGCTTGGATATCATTGCTTTAACCGACCATAATGCTACTCAGCAAGTTGAGAATGTAAAACTCTTAGGAGCGAAACATGGCCTTTATGTGTTACCAGGGGTAGAAGTCAATACGAAGGAGGAGGTTCACTGTCTAGTTTATTTTGAGACCGTGGCGCAACTTCAAGAATTTCAAAAGGTTATCAGCGCTCACATGCCAAGTGTCAAAAACGATCCAGAACTTTTTGGAGACCAAATTTGGGTAGATGAAAATGGATTTATTGAGGGTGAGATTGAGGATTCATTATTGGTAGCTCTCGATTTAAAAATGGATGAACTTGCAAAAAAAGTGAAGTCAATGGGTGGACTATTTGTTCCGGCTCATGTGGATAAACGGAGGAATAGTGTGTTGTCGCAACTTGGCTTTATTCCTAAAAATGCATCCATTGATGCGGTTGAAGTGGTAGATACGGCTAATTATTACGAGTTAACAATGACTCATCCTGAGTTAAAGCGATGGAGTGTTATGTCTAATTCAGATGCTCACTATTTAAAAGATATTGGTTTGAAAACGACCATCTTTAACATTAAATCGCTTTCGTTTGAAGAGATTGTAAAGGCTATGCATCACGAAGGGGGTAGATGGATGTGTTGCTAAGGTTATGAAGGATTTATCGTTACATATTCTCGATATTTTTCAAAATTCGATACGTGCTGGGGCTACTGTGGTCACTTTGCGTGTAACGTTTTCTAGATCTATTAATAAAGTAGAGTTTGAGGTTGTAGATAATGGTTGTGGAATGGGGGAGGAGATGATTTTAGCGGTTTCTGATCCTTTTTATACCTCCCGAACCATGCGAAAAGTTGGTTTAGGAATTCCTCTACTGCTTCAAAACGCTTTACAATGTGGCGGTAATGTGGAGATACAAAGTCAAATTGGTGTTGGCACCTCTTTGAAAGCGTGGTTCGAATTTGACCATTGGGATAGGCCACCACTTGGTGATATGGGCGAATTGGTCTCGCTTTTGATCTCTGGAAATCCATCCGTTAAACTCTTTTTTGAAGCAAAGAGTGATGAGGGTGAATATACAATTGATAGCTCGATGATCGAGGAGGCACTTGATGGTTTGGAGGTTGGCTTGCCTCAGGTTGTTATCTTTATTAAAGAGATGATTCAAGAGAATTTTGAAGCCATTGGGATTGAAAATAAGTGAAATATGCGAATCAAGGGTTGAAAATACATTAAAAAAGTTCTTTAAATAGCTGAAAATCAACGACTTAAGTTTGGTTAAATCCCTGAAAATCAGTATCTTACGGTTAGTTTCGAATTAACAATTAGATATGATTTCCAAGGATAAGGACGACAAGTTAGTAAGAATTTACTGTTTTATATGTGACAGGTT
>JAGPHP010000161.1 GCA_018055415.1 Breznakibacter sp.
CAATTAATCATTAATCATTAACTATTAACCATTAACCATTAATCATTAACCATTAGCCAAAAGCCATCGCCATGACTCTACAATTTCAATTTTACTCGTTGGTGGTAATACAATAGGCTCATTGGTGTAGGTTATGATTAAACCGCGTTCAATCTCGTACGTTTGCATCGCCTCTTCGAGACCTCTTATTTCGCGAACCATATTAGATTGGTCTAACAAATAACATACCTGAATGGCTTCAACAATCTTTAATCCATCTTTAATTATAAAGTCACATTCGTTTTTTCCTGCATAATAATAGACCTCTTTACCTCTACGAAGCAGCTCTAAATAGATAATATTTTCAAGGACTCTACCTTTATTCTCCGAAAAATTGTAACCCATGCGATGTGAAAAGGCTGGGTCGATGGTATATACCTTTTTGGGATTCATTACCTGTTTCTTTATTGAATAATCAAACTTCTTCAAATAAAAGAAAAGATAACTTTGTTCGTAATAATCTAGGTAATCTTTAATAGAGCTTAAGCTTTTAACACCCGTAAATGCCTGTAGTGTTGAGTATGAGAATAGCTTACCAATATTAGTGGCAAAATAGAGGGCAATCTCTTTTATCTCTTTTACCTGACTGAGTCTGTAACGTGAGATGATGTCTCGATATAAAATATCTTGAAAATAACTATTGATAAGTTCTAAATCGTTTTCTTTTATAACTAACGGAAAACCACCATTCGCAAAATATTGATTAAACTCTTTTTGAATGATTGCTCTTTGTTTGGAGGTGGTTTGATTGGTATTAATTTGATTACCCTTATATCGTAAGTACTCTTTAAATGAAAACGGAAATAACTCAATAATTTTGTTCCGTCCTGTTAAGCTAGTTGAGATCTCAGAGCTCAATAACTTTGCATTCGATCCGGTTATAAATATCTTTACCCCCTTTTCGTAAATTCTATTTATAAATTTCTCCCAATTATCAATGTTTTGTATTTCATCAAAAAAAAGAATGGGCTCCTTTCCATACATCTCTATATGTAAATTGTATATAGCCTCAAGTAGTGTTATCTCTGTATTGATGCGTTCATCATCAAAATTAAAATAACAGTAGTCGCCCTCTTGCAACTTCATTTGCTCTTTTATCAGATATAATAACGATGATTTACCACATCGTCTGATGCCGGATATAATTACAACTTGCCCCGTTCTTATATATTTGTTAATATCAATTTCTCGTTCAATTAAATGATGCTTATTGTTAAAAGCTTCATTCTGATCAAGCATGATCTCTTTTAAACGCTCTTTATTCATCGTCTATTCCTATATTTGTTCTTTCGTAAAGAACAAATATAGGAAAAATCATTCTTTAATAGAATAGAATTTGGTCATTTTTAAAATTAACCTCATGCTAGCGCGTATTTTGTATATCGTGCTACGAATAAGTCACTGGTTACAAACCAGCGCCAGCTTAGGGTTAAGGTATGCAAAGTTTTGATTCTCGAGTAATTGTAGGGCTATAACGGACTTTCCAGCCCTTCGTGGACCAGATATTAGTTTTATAAGGGTTGTATTCAAGTAATTTTCAATAGCAACATCGTCTATGCGATGAAGATAGGTCTGTTTTAGTAAAAAATTCCGCTCTTCTAGTTGCTGTAAAAGTATGTTTCTAACCATTTTGTGTGTTGTATTGAATAAAAATAGCGTTTTTTATTCAATATGCGTCATTTTATGATTAAAACTTAATTATTGTACGTTAGATATACGCATCGCTACCGCACGATTCCCATCGTGTGGTATTTATGAATGGTACCACACGATAGGAATCGTGCGGCAGCCAAGGGGATTTTGCCTATAAAATATATTCGACATTTAGGCGTTCGAATGACCAATTTATTATTGATTCACAACCCATTTCCCATTCTGAGCGGAACCCTGCCTAACAATGATTCCTTGCTCTTTTAGCTTTTGAATCTGTTTTTCAATGGCTCTTGTGCTAATGTTTAATGTTGATGCTAATTCTGGTATAGTAATATTAGAATTTATACTCATTAGCTCTGCTATTTTTACCGAACTTTTCACCGAACTTTTCACCGAACTTTTTACCGAACTTATATTTATACGAAGGGTGGCTCGCATAAATCCGTTCAACTCTTCAAGTTGAAATTTTAATTCGGGATAGCTTTGAAGAGATTTTCTGATACGGATAAATCCAGTGCCATATTTTTCTACTTCGCCAACTAAATAAAATGCTTCGGCCAATAACTTGTTACGATGGACAGCTAAATAATTGTCGGTTTGCAAATCAGATAGCGAAAGGGATGGTGCTAATTTGCCAGGATTGATAAAGATAATTGAATCGTCAAATATCTTTATTATAAGATCTGTTGGTTGAAAGTAATCGCGGTGAATGATTGCATTTAAAAGCAATTCACGAATGGCCTCCAATGGGAATTGCCATTTCTCTCTGCGTTGTAAATTGCCATCAAATTCAAATCTCACCTGTATGTTTTTTCGAATAAAATGCATGGCCTCCTCAACAGCTGTCAGTAATGGTGACTTAATCATTATGTCATCAATGATGGTGTCGGCCGATTTAAAACGACCAATATGTATGTTGGTCGAATGATCTCCAAAAAGAAGCAGAGCTCCTAAAGTTGGTTGTTGGTTAATGGTGAACCTTAATTTGTCTAAATTGGCTTGCGCTGAAGGCAAAACCTGATAACGACCAATTTGCTCTACTTTTTCAAAAAACACATCAATTAACCTCCAATCCAGATCGTTTAGTTTTGCAGGTTGAAGTATAGTGTCGAATGATGTATTGATACTTTGATATTGCAATTCTGCTATTTCAAACGCATCGAGTAATTGATTCGCATTTAGTATGCGTTTGTAGTAACGACCTTTAAATGAAACTGGTTTAATTGGTTGCTCTTGAATGGTTAACACAACAATAGTGCTACTTTCTGTTTCAACTAGGATAGCATCGGGCAATATGGATGGTTGAGTTTTATTACGAATCTCATTAATCCAGTTCTGCACACTCTCTTTGCCAAGTTTTAAGTTAGTGTTAATCTTTCCATTCTCATCAATTCCTATGAGTACTCTGCCACCTTTTGCATTGGCAAAGGCAACCAAACTCTCAATAACACCGTCATTGAAGCTCGATTTAAACTCTAAGGTATCGCTTTCTCCTTTTGAAATAAGATTTGTTAGGTTTACGGGCATTTTCTTAACTTTATATTATTAACGGGTTTATTTGTTAGAGAGTGAGTGTCTTTCATTTGTATAAAGTATGATAAAATTATATAATACTTCGTATATATGCAGCTACGAAGTAATGAGAGTAAAATAATGTCTTTCATTAATCAAACCCTCATCGCTGCCGCACGATTCTTATCGTGTGGTAATATTTTGTAATTCTCCAATAGCCACCACCAACCCAATCGCTACCGCACGATTCCCATCGTGTGGTAGCATTTTGTAATTCTCCAATAGCCAATCGCTACCGCACGATTCCCATCGTGTGGTAATATTTTGTAATTCTCCAATAGCCCATCGCTACCGCACGATTCCTATCGTGTGGTGCATTTTATAATTCTCCAATAGCCACCACCAACAAGGTTTATAACCACTGTCGGGGTTAACAATTAACAATTAACCATTAACAATTATCCAAACAGCGCCTCATACTCCTTCACAGGGTTATTCTCGGATAGGTAATTTTCAATATATCGGTGACAATTTGCACTCATTTCCATATACTCCTCATTTTTAATAGCAGCTAGGCTCTCCAAACGCGCAAGCCACAACGGCTCCTCTAATGGAACTACCCAACCCACTTGGCTGGCATCAATATGTTGCCACGATGTTTTGTCGGATATGATGACGGGGGTACCGGCTACCAACGATTCAAAGATGACATGTCCAAAGTTCTCTCCCAAGGTGGGTAGTACGAAGTAATCGTACTCGTTCATCTTTTGGGTTACCTCAGTGGGTGGCACCTCGCCGCAGTAGTGAACGTTGGGTAGGGTGTTAATAGTGGAGAGACACTCGTTCCAGTAGGCTTCATCTTTGATGGGGCCATAGATGTGGAGGGTGATCTTTGTATCAATTTTTTGTATGATAGAGAGTAAGAATTGTAAATTCTTAATTGGGGTTAGAAGAGATAAAAAGAGCAGACGAATTGGTTCTTTTGGAGCTACTAAATGATGATTTAAAGTAATAACAGCTTTATCAACGCAATCATTGGCAATCAAAACTTTATTTTTTCCCTTTGTAAATAGTTCAATATCCCTCTGTTCATTGGTATTTATCGCATGAAATTGAACATCTCTAAACAGGTTAAAGAGTTTTGCAAGGGCAAAATAGATCTTTTTTTTAACCCACTTCTGCTTTAAAGCATTAGGGTGCATCATCCCTCGTGGCGCAATAACAACTTCTACACGTTTTACCTTTCTTAATTGAAAAAGTGGTAGTGTTACATATTTGTAGCCATATATCCCGTTTATGTAAACATATTTAATGTTATAATCATTAACTAACTCTTTAAAATCAGGTCTATGATTAGTGTCGGCATAAAAGATTTGGGTGTTTTTGTTGTAAGCAGACCATTTATTAGTAGTGATAGACAAAAGGCGGGTACCATCTAAATCATAACAAGAGGTATAAACATAGATCATCCTATCTCCTATCATCGAAACCAAATTCATGAGTGAAGTTACAATACCACCAGCTTTTTGGGCAGGGTAAAAGTAGGGGTAGATGATTAAAACGGGTGCTTTATTATGCATTAAATGCGTTGTAAATAATTAGTTTGAAATATTGACGTATTTTAAAAAATGGCCTCACCCTAAATCCCTCTTCAATCGAAGATCCCCAACGCTACCGCACGATTCCTATCGTGTGGTGCATTTTATAATTCTCCAATAGCCACCACCAACAGGGTTTTTAACCACTGTCGGGGTTAAAAACTAACTAACATCCGTGGATTAAAATCCACGGCTACCAAGTCGGCCGTGCCTATGGCTCTTGAATGTGATCTACCTTTTATCTTTAGAATTTAACAATTAATTCCCATCGCTGCCGCACGATTCCCATCGTGTGGTGCATTTTATAATTCTCCAATAGCCACCACCAACAAGGTTTACAACCACTGTCGAGGTTGAAAATTTACCATTAATCATTAACATCCGTGGATTAAAATCCACGGCTACAATATCGGCCGAGCCTATGGCTCTTGAATGTGATCTACCTTTTATCTTTAGAATTTTACAATTAATTCCCATCGCTGCCATACGATTCTTATCGTATGGTGCTTTTATAATTCTCCTATAGCTACCGCCAGCATTAATAATTAAGA
>JAGPHP010000162.1 GCA_018055415.1 Breznakibacter sp.
CCCATGTCATCGGCCAAAATACCACCCAACTTGTACTTTTGAAGATTATTCATCCACTGAAAGCCATATTTTTGGTAGCTACGCAGCGTTCCATTTAATCCAAGAGGCTCATTTACTTTATTTAAATCAAAATGTTTGAGATTAATACCTTCTGAAAAATCGGGAGTAAACGTTGTAAAGGCCTGTTTAGCAAGATGATGTAATCCTTTATTTAACTGTATGGAGTCGTTAGTAACTTGTGCTAAATTAAAGAAGTCGTAAAACTTGGTAAACCACTCTTTAGGCAAGATAAATATCTTACCATCAACCAGTTCGAACTCTGGATTATTATTTAAAATATGGTTTTTAAAACGTGTAAAAGGATACTTAAATTCCCCAATCTGAATAATTGCGCTCAAATCAAACCAATCGAGTTTTTCCTCTAATGCAAACTGTGAGAATTCGTAATTTCCGCCGTAATAACTACGATTCTCATAGTTAAAATCGAGTATAAAATCATGCATTAACAGTGAATCCGCATTCTCGTTAGCCCACGCCAATAAATCGTATAATCTACTTTTGGGATCGCTATTATCGAGTGCGGCAGATGGTGCTAAGTTACATAGATGGTTTGAAAAATTTGACAATGAATCAACCAAACCCAGCTCAGTAAGCAACTCCAGTTTCTGAGTTTCAAATTCAAGATTTCGATCAATCTTACAAAAGGTAATTTCGCCACTAGCATTTATATCCTTAGAAACAAACACCTTATCGATTGCACCAGGCTCAACTTTATGCTTCCCATATTCAAATTCAACAGACAAATGTGGCAGATGACTTAGATCTGTAATAATATGAAGTCTAGTATTTGGAACCACCTCTTCTGAGACAATATTAAAGCCCTTAGCAATCACTTTAGCCTCTTTGATGGTCTTTACCACAAAATTTGTCTCATTATTCAACACCGAAGAGGGCATAGAAATAGTGGTGCTTTTTTGAGTAAATGGCGCAATTTGACGATAATTAGCCCCTTCTAACGTATAAAATCGTTTATTAACAATAAAAGAGGTGGGATTGGTTGGTAAAAAATTGATAAAACGATTCTTGAATTGAATATCAATCTCTTTATCTTTATGAAATAGGGCTATTCGGTAAGAGATAGTTGATGAGTCTATAGTAATTTCATAGACCGGAACACACTTTTCGAGCTCCATAACCACACTATCTTCATCAAAAAGTGAGGTTATGTTTGAAAAATTAAAAAATATTGGAATATCACCTCCATTTTTTAAAAGCTTTACACTCTTCTTATTATTATCAAAAATTTGGGCAAAAAGCTGTTTTAAAAGAGGATTTTTATCCTTATCGGGTTTAGAAATATCGGCATAAATGTCATCTACCACAAACCCTTTGGGCAGTTTTTTAGCTATACAATTATCGGTAGAGAAATAGACTGAACGAACAATTTGAATCTCCTGAGGTGTAAGGTTATATGGATTTCCCTTCTCGTTATAAGGAGTACTTGTAATATTTGTAACTAATTTAATAGCACCATTTACCGTTCTATCAAGTAAAAAAACTTGCAACTGCAACCACCCATTCTTCTTGTTAGAGAAGACAACAACAATATTGCTCATTATGTTAAATTAAAGCTATTAATTTTTAAAAGAGGGTAAAGATAACGATTAATCATCTTAAAAATGATTTGGGACTTTACTATTTTGATGAAAAATAAAATGGATGTGAGGTAAAATATTTATACTTTTGCACTTTCTTAAAAATTGAGGATAAAATGTTTGAAAATCTTTCGGAACGATTAGAACGCTCGTTAAAAACCCTTAAGGGTCAGAATAAAATCACGGAATTAAACATTGCCGAAACGCTAAAAGATGTGCGCAAAGCCCTTTTAGATGCCGACGTAAACTATAAAATTGCCAAAACGTTTACTGAAACGATTAAGGAAAAAGCCTTAGGAAGTAACGTTATCAATGCCCTTAAGCCGGGCGAGTTAATGGTTAAATTGGTGCACGATGAGCTGACCGAATTAATGGGTGGCAAAAACATCGATATCAATATTAAAGGAAATCCGGCCGTTATTTTGATGGCTGGTTTGCAAGGTTCGGGTAAAACAACCCACTCTGGAAAGCTTGCTAACCTATTAAAAACCAAGCGTAATCGCAAAGTTTTATTAGTAGCAGGCGATATTTATCGTCCAGCGGCTATCACTCAGTTACAAATATTAGGCGAGCAGATTGGCGTACCAGTTTACACCGAAGAGGGTTGTAAAGATGCTGTTAAGATTGCAAAAGATGGTGTTAAGAAAGCGCGTACCGAAGGGTATGACCTTGTTATTATTGATACCGCGGGTCGTTTGGCAATTGATGAGCAGATGATGAATGAGATCACCGCCATCAAAAAGGCTGTTGAGCCAGAAGAGATTCTCTTTGTGGTTGACTCCATGACTGGTCAGGATGCCGTTAATACAGCCAAAGAGTTTAATGATCGACTTGATTTTGACGGTGTTATCTTGACCAAATTAGATGGTGACACCCGAGGTGGAGCAGCTCTTTCAATTAGATCGGTTGTTAATAAGCCAATTAAATTTGTTGGTACAGGCGAAAAGATGGAGGCACTTGATGTGTTCCACCCGAGTCGTATGGCAGATAGAATTTTAGGCATGGGTGATATTGTATCGTTTGTTGAGCGCGCTCAAGAACAGTACGATGTTGAAGAGGCAAGAAAATTACAAAAGAAAATCGCTAAGAATCAGTTTAGTTTTAACGATTTCTTAAGTCAGATACAGCAAATCAAAAAAATGGGTAACATTAAGGATTTAGCCTCAATGATACCAGGTATGGGCAAAGCGCTTAAAGATGTGGATATTGATGATAACGCCTTCAAAAGTATTGAAGCAATCATCTACTCTATGACTCCAAAAGAGCGCGAAAATCCGGAATTATTAAATGGAAGTCGTCGTAAACGTATTGCTGCTGGTAGTGGCACAAAATTAGAAGAGGTTAACCGCCTAATCAAACAATTTGACGACACACGCAAAGTAATGAAAATGGTATCACAAGGGAAAAATCTATCAAAAATGATGGGTGGTATGCCAGGTGCACGCCGATAATAAGATACAATATGGAGTTAATTGACGGAAAAAAGATCTCGAAAGAGGTTAGAGATGAAATTGCTTTAGAGGTGAGCAAACTTATTGCAAGTGGCCACAGAGCACCTCATTTAGCAGCCATTTTGGTTGGTAACGATGGTGGAAGCGAATCGTATGTTGCCGGTAAAATGAAGGCTTGCGAAGAGGTTGGATTTAAATCAACTCTTATTCGTTTCGATACCAATGTAACTGAAGAAGAACTTTTAGCAAAAGTAAAAGAGTTTAACGAAGATGCTGGTTTAGATGGTTTTATCGTACAACTACCACTTCCAAAACACATCTCAGAAGATAAAGTTAACAACGCCATAGATCCTAAGAAAGATGTGGATGGATTCCATCCAGTTAATGTTGGTCGCATGTCGATAGGTGTTCCAGCTTTTGTGTCGGCAACACCACAAGGAATGCTTGAATTGCTAAAACGCTATAAAATAGAGACTAGCGGTAAAAATGTAGTGGTAATTGGTAGAAGTAATATCGTGGGTCGCCCAATGAGTATTTTGCTCTCTCAAAAACCATGGGATGCAACTGTAACCGTTTGCCACAGTCGCACCAAAAACCTTAAAGAGGTTTGTGCAAGTGCCGATATCATTATTGCAGCTATTGGTGTTCCGGGTTTTGTAACGGCCGAAATGGTGAAGCCTGGCGCTGTTATTTTAGACGTGGGTACCACACGAGTTCCAGCTCCTGAGACCAAACTAGGATGGCGCTTAAAAGGCGATGTTCTATTTGATGAAGTAGCTCCAAAGTGTAGTTTCATCACACCTGTTCCGGGTGGTGTTGGTCCAATGACCATTACCTCATTAATGATTAACACATTAAAATCGGCTAAAAAAGAGGTTTATAACTAACACAAATTCAACAGATAAGGGAGCCCTAAGGTGTGTTTTACGCCTTGGGGCTTTTTCGACTTTGCAAGATGCTACTATTGCTGCATGAGGGGCAGAGCGAGAAACCCCACAGCCCAGCCAAAATGAGGTGATTAACTACCAGATTGAGATTTCGAAGAGAGAGCATTGAGCTGGGCGAGGAGTTGACGCGGCGACCCGACCCGTGCGTGAGGCAATAATAAAGGAATGGTATTTGTTAATGAGTGTGCGTTGGGTGGGACATGCCCAAAAATGATCGAAAAAGAGGCTAAAAATGAAGGTTAGATTTCTTGGAACTGGCACATCGCAGGGGGTGCCGATGATAGGTTGTGGTTGCGAGGTTTGTAGATCGACCGATTCGCGCGATACCAGATTGAGGTCGTCGGTGCTGATTGAGGTGGGCGATAAAGTGATTCAAATTGACGGAGGGCCTGATTTTAGATATCAACATTTGCGCGCTAAAACCACTCAATTAGATGCTATTTTAATTACGCATGAGCATAAAGATCACATTGGTGGATTGGACGATGTTAGAGCCTTCAACTACCTGATGCAAAAACCAATAGACATTTACTGCGAGCCTCATGCGGCAAAAGCTATACGCTCGGATTTTAGCTATTCGTTTAGAGAAAATAAGTACCCGGGAGTGCCTGAGATAAATTTGGTTGAGATTGGTGAAGAGCCCTTTTTTGTGGACGAAATTGAGGTGATTCCAATTAGAGCACTTCATTACAAGATGCCCATTTTAGGCTTTAGAATTAGTGATTTTTGCTATTTGACCGATGCGAACTTTGTAACGGAAGAGTGGCTAAAAAAGATGAGGGGACTAAAGTGCCTAATAATTAATGGATTACGACACGAAAAACACATTTCACATTTTAACATAAAAGAGGCACTAGAGATTATAGATCATTTAAAACCTGAGGAGTCCTATATTACTCACATAAGTCACCAACTTGGACTTTATCATAAAATTACACCAACCTTACCTCCGAATGTATTTTTGGCGTATGATGAACTTATATTAAATGTTTAATCTTATTTATGTAAAGATGGAACAATATTTGCATTGACATGTTTATAGAATTGATGAAGAACAGAACATTTTGAGAACAAAAGTGATAAAAGAGGCAAAAAAGAGTTGGAAAAGAGTAAACAATTAACAAATTTTTATTAATTTTAAACCAGAGGCATTAGAATTGATAAAAAAAGGAACCACTGAAACTAAATACTAAGATTATGAAACGATTGTTATTATTACTAGCCATATTATTTACGGGGGTGCTCGCTCACTCTCAAGAGGTAAAGTATAAAGCTTCCTTTACATTGAATTTCA
>JAGPHP010000163.1 GCA_018055415.1 Breznakibacter sp.
TTCGCCACTTTGGAGATATTAACAAGGCCTACGTCTAGGATTTTGTTGATTTTGAAAGCAAGCAAGTATTTTAATTGTTTTGCTCTCTTCGTTAAGGGTGAAATAGAGCGAGTAAGGGAATTTATTGAGTTTAAGGCTTCTAATGCTTTTGTATTGTACTTGGTAAAATGGATTGATTTTTAGTGTATTGTAACAATCTTTTAAAGAAGTAATGAAATCTAAAGGTGCTTTTTTGCTGTGAAGTGAATAAAAATCAATTGCATTTTCAATCTCTTCTTGAGCCGTGGTGATACAATAATCCTATAAGCCATATTTTTTATTCAGTTTGTCAATAGACTCATTTGACGTTAGATATGTTGTTTCATCTTCTAGAAGTCTAAGCTCTAATGTTGACTGTAAATGTGTGGAACTCTCCAAATTATCAGGATTATCTTCTTCAACAATTATAGTAATGGCTTTTGATTTAAAGGTAGCTTTTATGGCATCTATGATGTCACTATTTATATCTTGCGCTGATGATAGATGATACGTTGTGTACATATTGATCTTAGATTTAATTTAGCTTAATACAAAGATAATCTAATATGCTAAATATTATAATGTAATGACTGATTGTATTTGAACAGTTTAGGGGTTTTGTGTCCCAATAGGTGACTGATACCCATAATTCGTCCGCTGTGAAGTGAAGACGACTGAGTATAGCGAGACTGCATAAGGCAATTTTAAAATTTGTTAGATTTTTTTTGACGAAAATTCATAAATATTAACATTTAGATTCATTCTAAACCAATAAAATTTTATCTTTAGGATATCAATATACGATGTTTGGTGTAGTTGGGTGAGTGCTATTATTTCGATTAAAACTCAGGGCAAATAACATAGCTTATGTCTGCAACGCACGAAACAGATATCCCGTTGACTTTCAATGGTGAGGTACTTAGAGATACCGGCGTTTTGGTGTATAAATGCTACCAATGTGGCAAATGTTCGGCTGGTTGCCCCATGGCGGTTGAAATGGAGTATCCGCCCAGTTTGGCCTTGCGAATGTTGCAAACCGAAGATGCTACTCACAGAAATAAACTTCTAAGCTCGTTAACGATTTGGTTGTGTGTGAATTGCGAAATGTGCTTAACACGCTGTCCGATGGAAATCGACATTCCGCATCTGATGGATTATCTGCGTCAGAAATCGATGGCGCAAAAGATGACCAACCCAAAAGCCAAAAATATTATATCGTTTCATAAAGCATTTTTGGATTCAATTGAGCATACGGGTCGTTTATACGAACTAGGCCTGATTGCCAATTATAAGCTTCGTTCGGGCAGTTTTATGCAGGATGTGGGCGTGGCGCCAAAGATGTTTGCCAAAGGAAAACTTTCGCTCATTCCCGAGTTTATTAAAGGTCGGAAAGGGATGTTGCAGATGTTTAAATCGACTAATAATGGAGGGGCTCAACTATGAAAATAGGTTTATATCCGGGTTGTTCCATGGAGGGCGGTGCTGTTGAGTATCGCATGTCGGTTTTGGCGTTGGCAAAGGCGTTTGATATTGAACTTGAGGTGGTTGAAGATTGGAACTGTTGTGGTGCTACGGCGGCGCATAATTTGAATAGGGAGCTTTCGTTGAGTTTGCCTGCGCGCATTATGGCTTTGGCCGAAAAGGGTGGTTTTGATGAAGTGGTGGTGCCTTGTGCGGCGTGTTACAATCGCTTGGCCGTTACGCAGCACGAATTGGCCAAAGCGCCCGAGTTGAAGGCGAAAGTGGCATCGCACCTGGATTTAAAATACGAGGGTTCGGTGAAGATTTTGAATGTGATTCAGTTTATAGATAAATATATTGCTAATAAGTTGGAAGCGAAGGTTGTGAAGCCTTTTGCTAATAAATTGGCCTGTTACTACGGTTGCTTAATGGTCCGTCCACATGCTATTTTGCTGTTCGACCGAGTGGAAGATCCTCAAACGATGGATGTTTTGGTAAAACGTGCAGGTGGCGATGCCATCGATTGGGCGTTTAAAACGGAGTGCTGTGGAGCAGGCATGTCGGTTTCACGTACCGATACAGTGGCTCGCTTGTCGGGTAATATTATGAAAGATGCCGTGGATAGAGGTGCCGAAGTGATGGTGGTGGCTTGCCCTATGTGTCACTCGAACCTCGATATGCGCCGTCCAGAAATTAACAGCTATCTGCAACGCAAAATAGATATTCCAGTGCTTTATATTACCCAAGTTTTGGGGTTAGCTATTGGTTTAGATGGCAAATCAATGGGCTTGAACCGCCACATGGTGGATGTGAATTTGAAATTGGCTCCAAAGCCACATGTTGAACCTGTCATTAATAAGGAGGCGTAACAGATGGCACGAATAGGAGTTTTTGTATGTCACTGCGGCGAGAATATTTCGGCTACGGTAAATTGCGAAAAGGTGGCAAAGATATCGGGCGACATCAAAGGGGTGGCGTTTACGTTGGATTATAAATATATGTGCTCCGACCCGGGGCAGACCAAACTGAAAGAGGCCATTAAAGAGTATAAGCTCGATGGGGTAGTGGTGGCGGCCTGTTCGCCCCGTATGCACGAACCAACATTTCGGAAAGCTTGTGCCGAAGCGGGTTTGAATCCCTATATGTGCGAAATGGCTAACATCCGTGAGCACTGCTCTTGGGTGCATCCAAAGGAGGAGGCAACTACTCAAAAGGCCGAAGATTTGGTTCGGATGATGGTTGAAAAGGTTAAGAAGAATAAATCGCTCAATGCCATTAAAGTACCTGTTACTAAAACGGCTTTAGTTATTGGTGGTGGAATTGCAGGCATTCAATCGGCTTTGGATATTGCCAATTGCGGTCATAAGGTGATATTGGTTGAGAAATTGCCATCAATAGGTGGTCATATGTCGCAGTTGTCGGAGACTTTCCCAACGCTCGATTGCTCGCAATGTATTCTTACGCCTCGAATGGTGGAGGTGGCGCAACATCCTAATATCACCCTTTATACTTATTCCGAAGTGGAGAGTTTAGAGGGATTTATTGGCAATTTTAAGGCTAAGATTCGTCGCAAGTCGAAGAGTTTGGATGAGCATTTGTGTACGGGTTGCGGACTATGTACCACCAAATGCCCGACTAAAAAAATACCCAATGAGTTTGAACGTGGCTTAGGTTTTAGGCCTGCTATATATGTTCCTTTCCCTCAGGCGGTTCCAAATAAACCGGTCATCGACAGAGATAATTGCAGTTATTACCAAAAGGGCAAGTGCAAGGTGTGTGAATCTGTTTGTCCAACAAAAGCCATTCGTTTCGACCAAGAGGATGAGATTCTTGAGGTTGAAGTGGGCGCTGTTGTATTGGCCACGGGTTTCGATGTTTTAAAACCGACCTTCTTTCCGGAGTATGGTTATGGCAAATATAAGGATGTGATTGATGGCTTGGCATTTGAACGTTTGGCATCGGCATCGGGTCCAACCAAAGGGGAGATTCGTCGCCCATCGGATGGTGAAATACCTAAAAAGATAGTATTTGTGGCCTGTGCTGGTTCGCGTGATCCAGCCAAAGGCATTGAGTATTGCTCCAAAATCTGCTGTATGTACACGGCCAAACACGCCATGCTTTACAAACACAAGGTTCACGATGGTACGCCGTATGTTTTTTATATGGATATCCGTGCTGGTGGTAAGATGTATGAGGAGTTTGTACGTCGTGCCATTGTGGAGGATGAAACGCACTATATAAGAGGTCGCGTATCAACAATATACGAGAAAAACGGCAAGCTCATTGTTAAGGGGGCTGACACGTTGATGGGTGCCATACCGGTTGAAATTGAGGCTGATATGGTGGTTTTAGCTACGGCTGGTGTTTCAAATCAAGGTTCGGAAGAGTTGGCGCAGAGGGTTCATGTGGCTTACGATTCTCATAAGTTTTTTGCTGAGGCACATCCAAAGTTAAAACCTGTTGAGACTAACACCGCCGGTATTTTCTTGGCTGGTGCATGTCAGGCGCCGAAGGATATTCCGGAAACAGTGGCGGCAGCTTCGGGTGCAGCGGTTAAGGTGGCTGCTCTTTTTAGTAAAGATGAGTTAACGCGAGAGCCTTTGGTGGCATTCGTAAATCGTCAGGCACCACCTGTTTTCTCTTCGTGCGTAGGCTGTTTCTTGTGTCAGAGCGTTTGTCCATATCAGGCCATTGAACGTGAAGAGATTAAGAACCGAAATGGTGAGGTTGTAAAAACATTGGCTAAGGTAAACGAAGGTCTTTGTCAAGGCTGCGGAACCTGTGTGGCGTTGTGCCGAACCAAAGCGATTGATATTCATGGTTTTTCAAACCAACAGATATATTCAGAGGTGTTGGCGTTGTTGAATGGATAAATATATTATCACGCAATCGTAGATCAACGAAGTTAAAGGCGCGAAGACGCAAAGTTGGCATTTTAACTCCCCTCCTTTGGAGGAGTTGGGGGAGGTCAAAATATGAAATTAATACATCTCGCACACTCCTACAAGGCTGGGGAGACATAATGGTTGAAGTTACATAGAAGGCGCAGATTTCGGTCTGTCAATTGGTCTGTAACCATCGAGCTGCTTGCCTCTCCCCCCTTTGTAAGGGTGGGTGGAAAATGTTAAAGAAAAAAGTGGAAATAGGGAAATAGGTGGAAATATATTAAAAGACCTCCCCAACCCCTCCAATGGAGGGACTTCTCTAAATTTGAGATGCGTGACTATAAACGTCCATTAAATTATAACCTTTGCGTCTTAGCGCCTTTGCGTGATATTTAAATACTAATTATGCAAGAATTTGAACCTAAAATAGTGGCTTTTGTCTGCAACTGGTGTACCTACGCCGGTGCTGATTTGACGGGCACAAGCCGACTGAAATATTCGGCTAATGTGAAGATTGTTCGCTTTCCGTGCACAGGTCGCATCGACTTCATGGTGCTGATGAAAGCTTTTGAAAATGGCGCCGATGGAATCATTGTATCGGGTTGTCATCCAAACGATTGTCACTATACATCGGGTAATTTTCATGCGCGTAGGCGATGGATTGTCTTTCGCAATCTGCTCGATTTTGTGGGTGTGGAGGTCGATCGAATTCAGTTTAGCTGGGTATCGGCTGCAGAAGGATTTAAATGGGCCGATTTGGTAAATCATACCGCTGAGCGAGTCCACCAAATGGGACCTTGCGAAAACTACAAGCGCATCGCTATAAATAAGCTTTTTGAAGATGGCGTAATTAAAACTACAGAGACCCATGAAGACGTTACAGAATAGAGTTAAGGAGTTACTGGCT
>JAGPHP010000164.1 GCA_018055415.1 Breznakibacter sp.
ACTTTGAGTCCTTGTCTGCATAGTCAGCAAAGCTATGTGCGGATACGACCGATATACGTGGCTCCGAAGCCAAATATATACAGGTAAATCGGCAATACTTAGGGGATGTGTCATTTTTTTAAATGAACGCCCTTAGGGTGAGTATTGCCGAAACTCTCTCAACCGTTCACCAAAGCCAAAGCACGAAGTGCGACGCTTGGGGGACGAGTTGAGAAGTTGAGAGCATTTTTTACAAGAACTATGCCAATTCCATTTTTAAGTTAATAGAGCTTATAACTTTAAATACCGAGATAATTAAAAAATTAAGCAAAGGAAACTTTGCTTGATGCAGGCCTATTTCCATGCTAATTTTTTAATTATAAGCCAGCATACACAAAGGGGACTTTCTTCGCTGCGCTCGAAGATTCCCTTTTGTGAGACTGGATCAGGGGCTTTGCCCCCGATACCCCAAAAACACCAAAACAGAAAAATTAAAATTTTCCTATTTTGGTGTTACCAAACGAGAGATCCAATGGCAGATAAAGAACTCATAAAAAGGACTAAAGAAATAAAGATCCGTTTAACAGAGGAAGAACATCAAGCCTTATTAAACCGATGTACTAAAGCCAGTTTAGCCACTTGGATACGTGAAACTTGTTTAGGAGAAAAGCAAACAAAACAAAGCAAAGTTATTGAGGTTGATCCAAAGCTACTTAGACAACTGGCAGGTATTGGAAACAATCTAAATCAGATAGCTAGACTGGTGAACCAACATAGTAAGCAAGATTCAGTATTAGATCGAATTGCGATAATTACAGCTTTATCCAGTATTGAACGGGAATTGCAGAGATTGAACGATGATCATAAAAATACATAGTCGTGGTTCAGGTTCTGGTAGTGGTCCCGTTAACTATTTACTTGGAAAAGACCGAGCTCGTGAAGATGCTCGCTTAGATCGTGGTGATCCTGAACAAATGGTTCAATTGATTGATAGCACCCACTTTGCTCAAAAATATACTTCAGGCGTTTTGTCTTTTGCTGAACGTGATTTAGAAGAACACCAAAAACAAAAAATCATGGATAGTTTTGAACAAACTTTATTACCAGGACTGGATAAGGATCAATATTCGATTTTGTGGGTACAACACCTGGACAAAGATCGTTTGGAGCTTAATTTCGTTGTAGCCAATGTTGAGCTGCAAAGTGGCAAGCGTTTACAGCCCTATTATGACAAAGCAGACAGACCAAGGCTTAACGCATGGAAAGACCTTGTAAATGATCACTACAAATTACATGACCCAAATGATCCTCTAAATAAGCGCGAGTTATGTACTCCAAATAACCTTCCCAAAGCTAAAGAAGCGGCAGCTCATGCGATTACTGACGGCCTTTTAAACATTGCTGAGAGTCGCAATCTTAAAAGTCGTGATGATGTGATTAGTACGCTTGAAAATGCAGGTTTTGAGATTGCTCGTAAAACACCAAAAAGTATCAGTATCAAAGACCCCGAAGGCGGTAGAAACATTCGGTTGAAAGGTAAAATATATGAGCAAGATTTTAGATTTGGCCAAGAACTTCGAGCAGACATCGAAGCAGCAAGCGCAAGATACAGAGCAGATCGTGGCGAACGCATTGAAGCAGCACGAAAAACGCTTAATCGACTTACTGAACGAAAACGAGAAAGCCATGAGTACCGCTATCCGAGAGCAAAACTCACGGATACGCCCGATTATATTAAAAAGCTGGATGATCGTATCAATCGCCATCGTTACAGCGATAGCCCTAGCATGGGGCGTTCTGACGTATCAGAGCTACAGAATAAACAAGAATTTCGAGCTAATTACCCAACAGAATCTAGCTATCCAAGAACTCAAGGAAAAAGGGGCGAACGTGCAGTTTCAGGATTGTATCGACAAGAAGAACCGCAAGCGACTATGCGTATTAGTGAACAAGGAAGCAGGGACTTGGAAGAACGGCAGTCTTATGGTTCCGATGGGGTATTAAGTGATGACAGAATTAGAAAAGCAATTGCTCGCAGCACTGGAACAGATGCAGGCACAGCAACAAAAGAAAGAAGAAGCTTTACGGCAGATGTTCGAGAATACACAGCAAGAAAATCAGGCTATCAGGGAAGCCTTCAAGAGCTTACTGGACAATATTTCCGAAGCAGATCAGAAACAAGCGGAAAACTGGAGCAACTTAACAAAGCATGTCAGCGACTTGAGTGGACAACTGAAAGACTTCGAGAGACAAAACAGGCTTTTGAACAATCAGTTAAGTACAATACAAGAGCAGTTACTCAAGTTGAAAAGATGAATGAGCCAAAGCGAAGCTATGGCTTTCGAATGAGATAAGTAGACTTATTTTTTACACAAAAATTTATATAGGTCATGTTTACTAGAACCCGGTACTAAATCAAACCACTTAGTAGGACTTGCTTTAATAGCTTGAACAGACACTTCACTATATCCAATCTCTTGCATTTTTCCAGTTTTACAGTTGGTTTTTGTAGATGTATAACCAATGCTATCTACACCTACTCTTTTATGTACAGCAGAAATAATATCGCCTGATTTTGTTTGTTTGATTAAATAGTATTTACCTTTATCGCCTGAAGCACTTCTAGGAATAAGAGTATCTGCTAAAACATGATTAGTGGTTAACAGGGCAATAACTACAAATATCAATTTTTTCATATTTTTAATAACTCTAATAAGGGGCATCAAATGTTTAAAATTCTTACTGCTAGTTTACTCGGTTTATTATTGATTGGATGTGGAAATTCAGATGGTACAGGTTCACCAAAACCTAAAAAGCCTAAGACAGAAACAGAAATTCAAGGGGCTAAATTTTCTAGTATGTCTAGCTGTTTAAAGTCGATTCAAAGCAAAACCCAGTTACCGCTAAAACCTATGACAGATAAGCCTGATCATGTATCAGGTTTTCTGGGAGACACAGATAGACAGTTTAACTGTGAAGTTAAGCAAACCGGCACAGAAGGCACGTTTGTTGAGGGTTGGTTTACTGTAGAAGTAGAAGTTTATTAAAAATTAATCCGTACGTAGACAGTCCATTGATATCTCAGCTCAATGGACTTTTTTTTGGCTTTAAAAGGGGGGGGAATTCTGAAAATTAAATAATATATAATTTATTTTTTAAATATAACAATAAAAATCAAATACTTGAATTGAAATAATCTTTTTTGTTTTTGTGACGTCACTTTTTTTGGTTGACATTATTTTATTTTTTGCTAGTATTAAATTAAGGTATAGTATACCTGCTAATTTTTAAACATTATAAAAAACTATTTTTAATGATGAACTCATTCTTAAGTAATTGATCATATTTAAGATTTCATCATTTTACGATCAAACTACCCAGGGAAAAACAGATCGCAACTGGTTTTTCCTTCTTTATGCAAAAAAGCATAAAGAAAATGACGGCCTAAGCTTTCATAGCAGTATTGCTTGAACACTTAGTTTGTTATTCAACCAACGAGGAGATGGAAATGGGCATGACATACCACTGGACAAGTATCGATACATGTCATGACTTTTTCTGCACTATGAATATGGTTATGAACAATATATCAAAACATTCGGGTCAACTTTTAGATCTTCTAAAACTGAACCCTTCTAGTCTAAAAGATCTAGAAAAAGATCGACTAACAGTCAGATTTTATAAGCCTCTTGTAGACATAGTTAAGTCTACTGCGGAGGCTAAGAATATGAGTGTTAATCATTATTTGGAGCTTGCTGTACTTGAGAAATTGAAAATAGATACATTGACTGAAAGGGTCGATGATGATGTTGACGATTATTCTTTGTTGCAAAACAAATCTCAGGATCAGCTTGTATATTTAAAGCATCTACTTAGTCAAACCCTTCAGGATAATCAAAGACTGAAACAGACGGTAGATAAGTATCGGAGTGTAGAACATGGAAATGAATTCGATTCTTTCGAATTATTCTGATAATTCCCCGCAGTATCCCGTCATTAATGATGGGACTGCACCAAAATCAAAGGCTAAATTTTTGGAAGATTTTCCGACAATTAAGCCGTATAAATTTCAGAAGCTTTCTGAAGTGCAGATATCTTCCCTGGATGATTTTGCATGTGGTAATACAGGAATTGATAATTTCTTAAAGCGTGGAGACGGATTAAGGTTTCAGGTTGATCGCCATAAGATGGACACTATGGTAATGGCTACTGAAACTAAAGTTTTAGGGTATATGGCATATTCTTTAAAAGAAGTGACATTTTCTATCCCAAAGATGTGTAGTCATACGTTAAAAGAGCAAAGTGGACTTAAAGCTGGAGATAAAATTTTCGTTATTCACTATCTTGGGGTAGATGAGAACTGTAAAGATAGAGGGTTAGGTCAAAGTTTAGTTGTTAAAGCGCTTGAATTCTGTATTAAAAAAGCTGCTACAACTGAACCTAATTTAAAGCTGATTGTTTTACATGCGACATTAAGTGCATGTGAATTTTATGAAAAAATAGGGTTTCATAGAGTCGGTGAATTGGAAAATGGTTTAATTGAATATGCGTATACGGTCAAAGAATAAGTTTTTAGTATATTAATAAGCTGTGGCCTGATGGTACTAAAGTCGGTCTAAAAATAATGAATAGCTAGCTTTACTGTAGAGTTGAGACATGAGATGAGTATCTCACAATGAATAGATGTTCCTCACAGTAAAGCTGCTTAAAACTAGTAAATTGAATAATTTATTTCGCAGGATTTTTGCGATTTAAATAAAGCGAATCCTATAGATAGGAATTAATTCTAATTAAATCTAATGATTTATTTGCATTTTATAAGCCCAATTAAAGTTAATTGGGCTTTTTTCATTCATTTATTTAAATATTATTCTAAGTTATTGATTAAATGAACTATGACTTATCGTACAGGTACTAAGTAGTTAAAAATTTTATGAATAGTAATCTAGAAATGAAAAAAGCTACTTGTAAAACAAGTAGCTTTTCCCATATATTCAGCGGTACGCAGTTATTTGATGTTAGACCATCGAATAACGAAGATCATAAGGTTTGGCGACCGTTATGATTTCACACTAAGGCTTGTACCTGAACTCTATTTTCACAATAAAAAGTGTTTAGTTCAAGACCTAAAATGATAAGTCTTCGTTAATACGTGTTTAAAACCATCAAATAAGTATCTAGATCGAGCTTTGCCCGCTTCTGCGTGTCCGTTTTACGGTCGGCATGCAGTGCGTGTGGTAGGAATAAGTGTCACTGGCGTATTGTAGCTATAGTCGAAAGGCTAAAC
>JAGPHP010000030.1 GCA_018055415.1 Breznakibacter sp.
CGCCTATAGAGATAAATCAGCAATCTACACGATTTGTTATTAACGGTTTAGAGAGTGGGCAAATTGCAAAAATTAGACTAATTGCAAAAGACAATGTGAACAATATTATCTCAAAAGAGGCCACAATCTTAGTCCCACCAGCTTCAAATGCACTTCTTTTCCGACACCGCATTAATAATAGAGAGTGTACAGTTTATCTACCCTCTCGATACTCAAAAAATATAAAAACTGCCATGATTATCTATTTTCATGGTGCTGGAGGTTATGGTTGGGATGATGCTCAAAAGAGACGCTTTAGAGAAATTGCAGAAAGAGAAACGATCATAATCGCTTATCCACAAGCCACTATTTACGACCAGCCTGGAATACCGAGTTGGTGTGTTGAATCACGCTTTCCAACAGACGATCTTCCCTTTGCTACTCAATTAATTGATAATCTAACAAATAGCTATTCCGTTAATCCTAAACGCATATATGCATGCGGCATGTCGAGTGGTGGATTTATGACTAATTATGTTGGCTTGTATTTAACGGATAAACTAGCAGCCATTGCGCCAGTAGCAGGGCTTCCAACAACCTATAATTTCAACTTCCGAACCATAAAAACGCCACTTCCTATCCTTCACATTCACTCAACAAAAGATGATATTGTAAAATATGCCTCTACAGATGGGACATGCTTAACTGTAGAACAAAGTATTGCTTTTGGGGTGAAAAACAATCAATGTACGGAGACTCCTATTATCACACGATTACCCGATATTAATAAAACAGATAATTCCACAACCACGCTCTACGAATACCCTAATCCGACCAATGGAGCCAAGGTGATGCTGTATAAAATAAATGGTGGTGGACATTGGTGGCCAGGAGAGAAGTACGGCGAAACCGATTTTGTTGCTGAGGATGTTATTTGGGACTTTTTTAAAAATATAACCAAACCCTAAAGCTCATTTCTTTTCACAATAATGCTATCAGGTAACGAAAAATAGAATGTGGAACCAATGCCTAATTCAGACTCCACCCAGAGCTCTCCTCCAAGTAATTCGCTTAGTTTGCTCGATATCGCTAACCCCAATCCAGTACCTCGATAGAGCTTCGTGTTATCATCTTCAATCTTTCTAAACCACTCAAAAATAACAGCTTGATGTTTTGGCGCAATCCCTATGCCCGTATCCTTAACCGAAAAAATTAATCGTTGATTTTCATGCTTGAAAGTGAGCGTTATAGAGCCTTTTTCGGTAAATTTACACGCATTACCAACAAGATTTCGCATGATTTGAGCCACTTTATGCTCGTCGGTACGTATTATTAAATTTTCATCGGCAATACCATTTACCAAATAAATTGGACATTCCGAACGATTCTGGTGAGTCTCCCAATACTTAAAAAAGCTGGATATATAATCGTTTACATCAACGTTACTATATACGCATTTTGCCTGTTTAGCCTCAATTAATGATAAGTCTAAAATGTCATCAATAAGTACCAAAAGAGCCTCTGTATTTTGAGTTACTTGGTTCGAAAACTCTTCAAACTCCTCTTTGGTATTAGAATCCATTACCAAAAGATTGGAGAAGCCGACAATTGCATTTAAAGGTGTTCGGATTTCGTGACTCATATTCGCTAAGAAAGCACCCTTTAAGCGTTCCGACTCTTCGGCTTTCTCTTTGGCCGCTATTAATTCCTCGGTACGCTCAGTTACAAGCTCTTCCAAGTGATTTCGGTGCATCTCTAGCTCCTCGTTTTTCTTGGCAATCTCATCTCGTTGAGAGACAACTAGTTCATTTTGTTTATATACCTCCTCATTCGTCTCCTCAAGCAGAACATTAACCTCATTAAGCTCTTTGTTTAGCGATTGTAGATCAACGTTTGCTCTGTTAATCTCTTGAGTGCGTTCATAAACCATATTGCGCAATAAATTACGCTGCCTTGTAATACGCTGTGTTCTAGAGTGTACCCAATACCAAATGGCAATAATTAAAAGTATGAGTAAAACCACTCTAAAGCTCCACGTCGCCCAAAATGGAGGGGTTATAACAATTCGTAACGACTCTCCTTTATCATTCCAAATACCATCGTTATTACTTCCTCTAACAGTAAAAAGATACTCGCCTGGTGGCACATTGGTATAGGTTGCACTTCGTTGCTGTTCAACATTAATCCACTCATTATTAAGATTCTCTAGCCGAAAAGCATATCTATTCTTGTCGGCATTGTTATAATTTAGTGCAGCAAAACGAATCTCTATATGATTCGTCGTGTAAGGCAACACAATTTTTTTATCAGACCAAACAGATTTTATTAACTTCTGTGCTCCATTAACTTCAAAAATTGATTTATGATCGATAGCAAAATTGGTAATTACAATGGGCGGAGCTATTGGATTATCAATGATTTCGTGAGGTGCTAATATACTATAGCCATTTGAACCACCAAAAATAAGCTCACCACTCTTACACCTAAACGAAGCCCCCCAATAAAAGGAGCTACTTACTAATCCGTCGGCTGCAGTGAAGTTCTTGATAATAAAATTAGTGGTTGATACTCTCGACAACCCCTTGCGCGTACTAGCCCAGATATTCCCAAATTGATCTTCGAGAGTAGAATAGATATAATTATCAACCAATCCATCCTTCATTTTGAAATACCTAAAACTCTCACTCTTCAAATCAAACCTATTTAATCCGCGCCCATGCGTTCCGATCCAAATATTATTATGGCTATCTAAAAAAAGAGAGGTAAGCTTATCATCACTGATGCTTCCCTTCTGCTTCCAATTAGGTAAATAGTATTTAAAGGCAATGGAATGGGGCTCAACTACGACTCCGTCAATCGTTTGAGCCTCATTTGTTCTATTTTCAAGCATTTTATTTAATCCTCCCCAAGTGCCAATCCATATCGTCCCTAAGGAGTCTTGAATAATACTTTGAGACTGAATATGATTATTACTCAAATCCTTATTAACAACCTGACTACCAAAAACATTAATAAAAGCATCACGCTCTCTATTGTAAAGCGATAGACCTTCATCAGTTCCAATCCATAGTCGGTTATCCCTATCCACAAATAGTGATTTCACAATATCGTTTTTAAGCGACAACGAATCTCCCTCTTTAAAGACATATCTTTTAAACCGCTTATTAGCCTTTGTAATATCCTTATAATCAATCAAATACAAGCCCTTCCCATACGTCCCAATCCAAATATTACCACCATGATCTTGGGCAATGGCTAACACCACATTACTCTTGAAATCAAAAGCGCCACTTCCCGACGCGTAATGAATAAATGAATTAGACCCTTTAAGTCGCAAATTCAAACCCCCACCATCGGTTCCTATCCATAGGTTTTGATCTCTATCTTCAAAAACAGCCCTTATGACAGGATGACTTAATCCACCTTGATGCGTAGTATTCACATGTGTGAATGGTACTCCGCTTAAGTTCAAATAGTTAACACCACCATTAACCGTAGAGACCCACAAGACATCCTGATTATCAGCCATCACATAAGTCAGTTGATTGCTTGATAGGGAGTTATTATCCAAAATATCATTATAGAAAGATGATATCTTCTCTGTTGACGTTAACGGATTCGAGATTGCACTTAATCCGTTTCGTGTAGCCAACCAAATAGTGCCTTGTTTATCCTCCGTTACCCCAACAACACGATTATCACAAATAGTATTTACATCACTTGTTTTATGATAATAGACCTTAAATTTTCTCGCAACTCTATCATACACATTTAATCCATTGTCGGTGCCCACCCAAATTCGCCCCTTAGAATCCCTAAAAAGATGGTAAATAGAGTTATTTGAAATTGATCCTTCTAGCGTGCTTTTAACCAAATGAGTAAACGTTTCGCTCTCAATATCAAATAGATTGACGCCCCCATCTGCTGTACCCACCCAAATTTTATTTTCATCAACCAAAAGTGAGTAAATCTTATTATTATTGAGCGCATAACGAGGATCTTTGCTTATCCCAAAACTCTTAAAAGTTCCATTTTTAGGATCAAACCGCACCAATGCACCCTCGCTTACTCCAAGCCACAAATAACCCTTCTGATCTCTCACAATAACTCTTATCAAATGAGAATTTATCTCTTTCCAAATTGGAGCATCGGCATAACTTTTAAAAGCCCCGGTAAACTTATTGTAGGAGTTTAATCCTGATCTTGTATTACCAATCCAGATTAGTGAATCACCATCGTCAAAAAGGGAGTAACAACTAAAATCACTCAACGTATTTAATGTATCCTGCTTCTCTTCATGAAATGTTTTGATCTCCACACCATCAAATCGGTCAAGTCCATCAACAGTAGCAAACCAAAGGTATCCACTACTGTCTTTAACCATGGTGCGAACCCACTCATGCGATAATCCTTGCTCAACATTTAGACGTTTGAATGCACCTTTTTGAGCCCTTCCTTCAATAGATAAAAGAAAAGCGAAAATTATTAAAAGAGCATTAATACATCTACACATTATCAATAAGTTAATTAGATATATAAATATAAATAAAAAGAGTCTAAATAAAAAACCAAATGGAACTTTTAATAAACAAAAGTAGCTATTATAGATTAATTCAAAACAAGAATTCTCATTGATAAAGGTATTCCTCTACAGTGCTTTGCGATATTCATTAGAAAATAGTAACTGTTGCATTAAGGATGACTCAATAGTTCGTCGTAAACGAACCGATATAACAACGAGATTAAAATGATATCCAAATGATGTGAAAGTGATGTACAATAATGCACATGTTGACTGTAAAGAACAATTAAGTAATCACAACTCTAAGTTGTATTCAAATTGAGTCAATGGGATTAAATGATTGGTTAAAACAGAAGCAATCTTCACGAAACTAATTTCTGCCTCGCTTATTAGTCAAAAAGAGTTTATATTTGAGTTTATAAACGAGAAAAACCAAAGTACTTGATAATGATGCAAAGAGCCACACTCACAATAATTACCCTTTTATTCTGTAAAACATTTTTGTTTGGGCAACAAAAGAGCTATTCTGAAACAAAAACGCACCTCTTTTGGCACGCCGATAGATCTTTACAATACTCTGATTTTAAAGGAAGTGGCTCTCGATTCACCAAACACAATCAATACTGTAAAGATTACAATTGGTGTGCTATGGCCTTTTTGGGAATATATGCCCAACTAGATATCCCGAAGAACGAAAAAAACAGAGGTAAAATGTTAGAGATTGCCTATTTTGTACCTGTGTTTGATAAAACAGCCTCCTACATTCTAAAAAAAGATAGTGCAGGCGTCAAACAACAGCAAATCATCTACGATATTTACGAACTATCGGCACGGTTTGCTCGAAAAAAGCTTCAACAATACCGCGACTCTCTGACGGGATATGGTAGTGCCACTCTACTTTTTAAAACTGTTGAAATGGATGCAACAGAGTATCGGAACGAAATGATAACTGATTATACCCAAGCCCTTTATCTTTACAAACTCGAAGGTGCTTATCGCTATTGGCGCGAAAAAATTGATACCATTTTAAAACAAACCGAACGATTTGCCACCACGAACGATGACCGTAAACGTGCCATGACACAAAAGCCATTAAGCAAAAAATATGAGCCCTCTAAAAAGTTCATTGGCGATATACACTCCGAAAACAGAGCTTTTTAGGAGATAAAAAAGAACCCACCCACATCCAGCGGCGCACCTTTGAAGAGCTCAACCAATTGAAATTCATTCTTTTCGATATACGCCTTTAGTGAAGCACCGTCAGTCAAATAATCTGTGGAACCCGAGAAGAATATCTTATCTTCAAAAACGCCCAAACATCCACCAATAAACCCATTTTTGTAGGGAGGTAAGCTTATCTCTTTGGGAGAGATGAATAAAACATCCAATCCTTTGTTTATCAAAACATTATAAATCCCCTTATCGGACGTTATAAAATGGGTATCGCCAAAAACAAAAAGAGAGCATCGAGTAAATGGCTGAGGTAGATTTATGAATGTTTTGTGTTTTGAAGCGTTAAGAACTTCAAAATCTGTAAAACCCTCTTTATGAATAAGATAATCAAATGTAGATACACAATTATAAGGTGTTGAGTTCTCGACCTCAGAGCCTACACTTTTAACCCCAAAACGGAATGATATATTCTTGTGGATTAATGTATCAATAAAATATTTAGAACTATTTGGGGCAATAATTAACTGATTATCAACTTGCGACATAAAAATATCGGGGTGACCATGCACCGCATCAAACGTCAGGCCTTGGGCGTTAAAGGGTAACACCTCCGCAAAATGTTGTAGTATTGAAATTGCCTCCTTGGGCAACCTGTAATCAACTATAGCTAAAGGTAAACTCATTGTTTGTCAAACTATTAGAGGTCGATATTTTTATCCACCCATACTTCTCCTTTAACCATTTTTTGTTCGAACTCTCAAAACCAACAGCCCAATTAATCTGCTTGGAAGCTACTAAAATGGTTAGTTTTCCCTTTTCAGATGGCAGGATTGATTCAAACCTTTGTTGCCACATCTTACTCAATACCAACTCTTTAAACGATGGATGATAAGGCCCTCCTAAAAGCGACTCACCCGAATCAAACTCCTCCGAAGGATGCAGTCCTACACGCAAAATATTAACTCCACCTTGCTCAAAAATGGGGATTATTTGAGCGCACCAATCAATTGCCTCTTCAAGCGATAAAGGGGCATAATTACCGTTTCGAAAGAGTGTAGCCATAGGGGTTTTATCCACTACTAATGCAGGATAGATGCGTGTGGTATTGGCTCCAGCCTTCACAATTTTATGAGCCGTTGCTTTTGCCTTTTCGAGCGTATCAAAGGGTAATCCAATCATCATTTGAAGTCCCAACTCGAATCCATGCCCTTTTATAAGTTCCGATGCAGTCACGAGTTGTTCAGCCACATGGCCTCGAGCCGACTTTTTAAGCACCTCATCATCAAAAGATTGAGCTCCAAGTTCAATAGCCGTTACACCATATTGCTTTAACGATTCAAGAATCTGATCGGAGATATAATCGGGCCTTGTTGAGACTCTTATTCCCTGAACTTCGCCTGATAGCACAAACTTATAGGCTTCCTGCAAATAGCTCATCTGCAACTCGTTATCAATACCCGTAAAACTCCCTCCAAAAAAGGCAATTTCAACTTCGGCTCCCTCTTTTATGGTTGCAAGATGCTGATTTACAATTCCTGCCACATCTCTTGGCTGAGGAATATCTAACGTTCCACTAATTTTGCTTTGATTACAAAATATACACTTATGTCGGCAAGCAAGCTCGGGAAGGAAAATGGGGATATTGATGTGCATTTAAATAATGGTTAGTTGTTAATGGTTAATTATCAACGATTTTTACAAGATAATGGCTTTGGGTGATTGAAAAATTAACAAATCGATGAGTTTAGTTTTGATGTTTTAATTATTGCTGTAATAATTTTTATAATCTCAACTGCATCGGTATTTATGCTTTCGAACTGTTCTATCGACAAATATTCTGTCTCTTTTAATAATTCAAGCCAATAGAGGGTTTCATTAATTTCCTTTTGTGCAATAGACAACTTATGACGAAAATCGGCTTTACTTTCAGAGTGTTCGGCTTCCCTAATCATAGCACCAACGCTTGTACCACTTCTTAAAAGCTGCTTCGATAAAATAAACTCCTCTTTTGATTCTATTAAAAATTTAGAAAGTTTTACAATTCGAACAGCAAAATTAAAACTCTTATTTTTTATAATATTATCTCCCATTTTATGCGGTTACCACATTAACAACTAACAATTAACCATTAATAATTAATTGCTTATTTAAAGAACTGTCCTATTTTCCCAAAATTCTTCATAAACAGAGTCCAAAATCCACCAATCTTATTGCGTTTGATGGCTTTATAATCCTCTTTGGACTTTTGGATGATATTTGAAAGGCTTTTATTACTCGCTCCTCCAACACGCATAAGCACCACAACTTCAGGCAAATAGGCTACTTTCAAATTTGGAATAGAAAGAAGTCGCAACATTAAATCGTAGTCGCTGGCAATTTTATACTCCAAATTGAAATGGCCAATTTTATCGTACAATTCTCGCTTAATATAAAGGGTTGGGTGTGGGGGCATCCAACCACGTTTTAGTGCTTTAAGCGAAAACAGTCCACTCTCCCAATGGCGTATAACTTTATCATTGTCAGACACATATTGCAAATCGCCATAAACAGCATCGCTATTAGTTGCCAATTGCGTGATTTTTTCAATAATTTGTGAAGATGCAAAGGCATCATCAGCATGCAAAAAACCGATGAAATCGCCAGTAGCGAGTGTAATCCCCTTATTTAAAGCATCATAAATACCTTTATCGGGTTCGCTCACCATATTAGATATACCGTGCGAGTAACTCTTAATAATATCGAGAGTTTTGTCGCTACTGCCGCCATCAACAATGATATATTCAATATTTTTATACGATTGATTTAAAACCGACCTTATAGTGCGCTCAATGGTGGCATCGGCGTTGTAGCAAGCTGTTATTATGGAGATTTTCATATTAATTGCTAGATGAACTCTGTTAGGAGACTATTTCACGTATTTGGGTTTTAAGAGCCGGATTTCCACGATAAATGGTGTACGCTTCAAGCTCTTTTGCCGCCAAACTATATGCTGATAAAATGGAGTGAGATCTACATGTAACGCCCTGCAAAACAACCGATTTAGCACCAATCCAAACACCATCCTCGAGTGTAATGGGTTTAATTTTTAATCCAAATGCCGACTCTCTATAGTTATGTGAACCGCAAAGCAGTAAGGCTCCCTGCGAAATGCAACAGTTTGCACCAATTTTTACCTGATCCAAATTATCGATCCAAACCTCCTCGCCAATCCACGAATAATCGCCTATACTTAATTTCCAAGGGTATTTGATATTTACAGATGGCTTGATCACAACACCACGTCCAACTTTAGCTCCAAAAGCTCGTAACAGAGCCACTTTTAACGATGAAAATGGATTAAAGCTACTTTTAAAAAACAGCACATTAACAAAATACCAGATAAGTTGCTTAGGGTAACTAGCCCCAACTTGGTACCAGCTATTATTGAACTTTGATAAATCGGTTGCTCCCATAATTTCTATTTGATTCAAAAATAGTATCTATTTACCATTTTTTAGTATTAGAACAAGTTTTTTTACTATTTTCATCTCTCAAAAGCAATGAAATAGCGAGGTTTTACCTCTTTTTTTACCACTAAAATTCTATTGATGAAAATAGCACTCTTTGCATTTGCTCTCTTTCTATCGCTTACTCTATCGCTACAAAAAGCTGAAAGTCAGGAGTATTCTTATTACGAAAACAACCAATTTAATCCCTTTACGCGGAATCTTTATAGCTCTACAAACCCCTATCACACTAGTGTAAAAAACTACTCGCTTAACGAAGTGAGAGGTGTTTTAAATAGCGATTCAGCAGTATATAGGAGTTTTAGAATTCCATCAGGAAAGCTCAATTTTTGGAAACGCATCTTTCACGAACATCTTTTAATGTGGGATTCGCAAGAAGATAATATTTCCGTTTCAATTGACCCGCTTTTTAATTGGGAGGTTGGTAAAGATAAGAGTTCCTCTTTAACCAAAAGCACCTTTATTAATACACGCGGTTTAATGGTTAGGGGTCAAATTGGAAAACATGTAGGTTTTTACTGCGATGTGCTCGAAAATCAAGGCTCTTTTCCCTATTATGTGCAAGAGGAGATTGAAAAGATTGGTGTAGTTCCGGGGCAAGGACGCACAAAAGATCGAAACTTAGAAGAGCACGATTACTCGCAATCAACGGGTTATCTATCTGTGGATATGGATAAATATTTCAACCTCCAACTGGGTTATGGCAAAAATTTCATTGGAGATGGTTATCGATCACTTCTTCTATCAGACAATAGTTATTCATACCCTTACTTAAAATTTACCACTACCTTTTGGAATGTAAAATACCAAATCATGTGGGCTCAAATGAACACCTTTAATCCCGATTCGATAGCAAACGACGACCCGATGCCCAAGAAATGGGGCGTATTTCACTATTTAGATTGGAACATTGGCAAGCGATTCACCATTGGCTTATTTGAAAATATAACTTGGGCAAATGTGGATGAAAAGACAGGTTATCGCGGATTTGACTTCTCTTACTCAACCCCTCTGGTACTCTTTAGAAGCGCCGAATATGCTAATGGATCTCCCGACAAAGTACTAGTAGGATTAAACTCAAAACTCATTTTGTGGAATAGAGCCACTTTTTACGGGCAATTTGTTCTGAACGAGTTTCGATTCGATGAACTCTCAAGCGGCAACAATTGGTGGGCAAATAAATATGGATTTCAGGCAGGTTTTAAACAATATAACTTCTTGGGAGCTAAAAATTTAGATGTACAATTAGAGTATAACCAAATACGCCCCTATACCTACTCAAGCGATAATGGAGTGAGCAACTACTCACATCAGAACCAGCCCCTCGCTCACCCTTTTGGAGCTAATTTTAAAGAGATAGTAGCCATTGGCAACTATCGTTACAAACGACTCTTTCTGCAAGGAGAAATAATGTTAGCAGATTGGGGTGCCGACAGTAGCGATACTCTTAGTTATGGAAAAGATGTTTTAAAACCCAACACATTGAGAGTAAACGACTATGGCAATGTTATTGGTCAGGGAGTGGCGACAAAGACCATTTTACTAGACGGAAGCATCAGTTATTTAATAAATCCGCGCAATAACTTTAATATTGTTTTAGGTTTGAAGTCCCGATCTCAAACAGTAAATGAAATAGATGCAAAAAACACCTTTTTCTACGTTGGAATACGCACTTCTTTAAAGAATCATTACTACGATTTTTAAAAAATCGCTATCTTTGTTAATAGTTTAATAGTCGAACGTTTCATTTACTACTCAGAACTCGATGAACTCATATACATCCCAATTAATACTTAGTTTTGCCGCATTGGCATCTTTTTTACTTACCTTTTCGGCAATACCTACAATATTAACAGTATCCTATACCAAACATCTGTTTGCGGTACCCAACAACCGAAATGTGCACAAAACAAAAATTCCAACCTTAGGTGGATTGGGTATTTTTATAGGTTTAGTATTTAGCTATACCCTTTTCACAGAGTGGTTTCATATCCCCTCTCTCCCATTTTTTGTGCCAGCCATTTTTGTAATTTTTGCTATCGGAATTAAGGATGATATATTAGTTACAGCTCCCCTAATTAAACTGATAGGACAGTTTTTTGCTGTACTCATAATTGTAGGCTTAGGCGATTGTATCATTACCGATTTCCACGGTTTTTTTGGATTAGTACCCAATCATTTGACCAGTTTTCTATTAACGATCTTCTTTATTCTTGCCCTTATAAATGGTTTTAATTTAATTGATGGAATTGACGGATTAGCGGGTGTTATTGCACTCATTACCACCGCCACCTTTTCGGTATGGTTTTATATTAACGGCAATATGGAGATTCCGCTTTTAGGTGCAGTATTAAGTGGAGCACTGATTGCCTTTTTATATTTTAATCTCTTTACGGTAAGACAGAAGATATTTATGGGTGATACAGGCTCGCTCATTATTGGTTTCTTACTTGCCGTTATTGCCGTTCGATTCATGGAGTTTAACAGTATAAAACAGAGCGTTGGACATCCATTTGTTATGAAATCGGCACCTGCCGTTGCTTTAGGCATTTTAATTATTCCGATTGTTGATACCATTAGAGTATTCTTTATAAGACTATCAAAAGGCAAATCACCCTTTATTGCCGATAAAAACCATATTCATCACCGCATTTTAATACTAGGTTTTAGCCACCTACACGCAACCCTATTAATTGCAGGTGCTAATATCTTTTTCATCATCCTCTCCTTTCTTTTAAAAGATTTTGGAACGATACGATTAGGAATCCTCAATCTTGCACTGGGGTTATTAATGGCTGAGTTGCCTGGGCTATTTATTGCACTTAAGAAGCGTCAGATGAAAAAAGCAAATAGAGCTTCATCGCATAATAGCGGAGAGCAAATTGGTTGGTAAAAGATGATAAACCACATTGCCATCTGGACAAACAATTTAGAGTTACTAAAAGATTTTTACCTTAAGTACTTTGATTGCACAGCCAACGCTAAATACACAAACTCGACTACACAGTTCTCCTCCTATTTTATATCCTTTACCCAAGGAGCACGACTTGAGCTCATGCAACGCCCCGACATTTATAAAACCAACAATGAGACCTTTTTGGGTTATGCGCATATTGCCATTAATGTTGGTACTAGAGAATATGTTGATGCTTTAACAACTCACTTAGAACAAGATGGTTACAAAATAATGAGCTATCCCCGAGTTACGGGTGATGGTTATTACGAAAGCGTGATTTGCGATCCAGAGAATAATAGAATTGAACTGGTGGCGGGGTGATGATGATAAATTTACCACGGATTGAAATCCGTGGCTAACATGCGTGCCGAGCCTATGGCTCTCCTATTCTCAATGAATTAAATACCCTTAATTTTTAAGAGCCATCGGCTCGACCGACATGGTAGCCTGGGATTTTAATCCAAGGTATTGGGGGTATTTAAAAATTGCCTAGCAAAATATCTTTTCTTTTCAGAAAAACGGGAAGCTCGCGAGCGCCCCTACCTGTGGCAATATGGTAAAATTAAATTTTCGCCACGCTACAGCACTATTTAACTAGTTCGCCGCTAATGACCAGTTTTCAATTTTAATGTGATTAATGCGCCCAAAATGGGACTCATTGTTCGTTACAAGTATCATATCGTTTGCAACTGCTGAAACTCCAATGAGCAGATCAAAATCATCAATAATTTGTCCGCTTTTCCGCAATCGAGCTTTCTCTATTGCATACAAATCTAATGCATTAAAAATAGGAAGTATTTGAACTCCAGTAAGGAAATCCTCTAATACAAGCTGATTTTTCTGGGGATTCTGACTGTTTTTAACCCCATATTTCAATTCGGCTAAGGTAATTTCCGAAATAAATAGGTTTGATCTTGGAATGGTGTTGAATTTTTCCTTTAGGTTATATTTACCTTTTATGTAGTAGATACAAATATTTGTATCAATAAGATAACTTTTCAAAATGATTCAATTTCTCTGTTAAAAGTCCTAGAATTCCGAATATCGTTTACAATTTCTTCAGATTCTCTTGAATCATCCCATGCTCCGAATGACTTTTCAAATCTATTTTTTTTAGCAGTTAGGTCTTTATGTACAGATTTTGAAAGCCTTTCGATTAGCTTTAACTTTAAATCTGGATTTAAATTACTTAGCAATCCCCAGTAACTATCTATTATTTGTGTATCTGCTTTCATATTTTATTGTTTTGCTCAAAGATACAAAAAGCATCTCTTCTCATTTTCATTTTAGATATTTTTTTTCATAAGTAACATCTGCAATATTACGCAGTTACGACTTATGAAAATAAGAATTAAAGCTGATTCAAGCTCATGATGAAATGTCGGCAAACGGGATTTTCGAGCGATTTGGGGGTTTACGAATGGCGAAGCACGTGAGCGATTGAAACGGAAACCCCGTAAAGGTGGCCGAAATAAAGAAGGATCGAGACATTGCATGCAATGTCTGTACGAAAGAATTGGCCACCTGCGGAGTTGCAGCGGAAAGCGCGACAGCAACCGCCAAAATAAAGGAGTTTTGAGGCATGTATCGAGGCTCTGGGGTAAAGGATTAAGCGGTTGGTGGCACGCCCAAATAAAAAAACAAAGCCCCTCTGAACTAATCCAGAAGGGCTTTGTGCTTGATATTGGTTCTATTTATCGCTTAACCACCCTACGTGTGTAGGTTTGTGTTGGCGTGATTACTTTAAGGATATAGACTCCTTTGGTGACATCAACCGGGAAATCGACCGAACCAGTTGCGCTATAGAACGACTCTGATGCAACTAACTGACCTTGAATGTTGAATAGTGATATATTGATTTCAACATCTTCTTGCGCCAATTTGAAACGAATGATATCGGTAAATGGATTTGGCGAAGGCTCAAGCTCCATTTCGAGGGCAGTTGCGGATTTGGTGCTGCTGATGGATGTTACAACATCTACAGTTGGTGCGGAGTTGTTATTTCCATCCCACGTGAACCATTTCTCGGAAGTTACATCCATGATGTTGGCTGTTTGAGCTTGTCCTTGTCCTTGTCCTTTATTAAAGATGAGGTTTGAGCTCATAACTCCTGCTGGGAAAGTAAATGTATAATATCCATTTCCATCGGCACTTCCAGCGATTTGAGTGCCTGGCCATGCTCCGTTTAAGCTAGTATTAGTGCCAGTCCAAGCATACAAATAAGGCGCTTGAGAGTATCCAGTTACTTTAATATGAACAATTAACGAGGTAGGCGCAGAACCGTAGGTGTACGTGTTAGAAACCACCGACGAGCTTGTGTTGGAGTTATCGATTGCTACGGCCTTAACGGTTGTTGTTGTTGAAATGGTTAATGGAGCAGAATAGACAATTCCGTTGGTAGCAGAAGGCGTTGAACCATCGAGAGTGTAACGCACCACGAGTGGGGTCTTAGTTCCGCTTGCAGTGAGAGTAACGGTGATTGGCGATGAGAACGACTTTGTGCCCGGTGACATGGCAACCGAGACGTCACTTGCCGGAGCATCGCTCCAAGTAGCGGTGGTTCCATCGTAATAACCAACCGAAGAGCGAGTTAGATCTACTGTTTTGTTGGTTCCATCATCGTTGAACACGATATTGGCAGCAGATGCACCAATAATGGTGTATGAGTACCAGCCATTTCCATCGTCAGTCATAGCGGCACCTGGCCACGTGGTAGCTGCAACCGTTACAGGCGTGCAACCCCAATAGTGAATTTTAACTGATGTACTCCAAGCAGCCGGCTTTTTGAAATAGACCTTTAAACCTGTTGGTTGAGGTGCATAAGTGTATGATGCAGAAGCTACTGCAGAGGTTTGCGAAAACTTATCGACCGCAATGGCTTTTACCGTTTTAACCACATCGGTACCCACTACGCTGAAAGCAGCACTATAAAGATTTGAGGCCGAAGTTGGTGTTGTGCCATCGGTAGTGTAATAGATTTTGGTGGATGCATTAACAGGTGCCACAGCTAAGGTAACACTTTGAGAAACCCCATTAACCAATGTTTTGCTTGCTGGAGTAACGGTTACAACAGGCATATCTAACCCAATGGTATAGGTATTTGTTACAACATCAGAAACATCGCCTTTGCTATCGACACAGATTGCTTTTACAGTTTTGCTGGTTGAGATATTTATTGGCGTTGAGTAAACAGTGCCTGTAGTGGCTGTTGGCGTGGTACCATCGAGCGTATAACGAACGGTTACCGGCATATTTACCGATGAACCTGTTAGCGTAACATCAAAAGGATCGGGATATTTGCCCGAAACTGGCGAGATAGAGGCAACTGGCTTTGGAACAACAATATAATAGGTGTTTGATAGAACGGCCGATGAGCCAGTACCGTTGTATGCAATGGCTTTGATGGTTGTATTGGTGGTTGTTACCGCAATTGGAGTGGTGTAAATTGTACCCGTAGTGGTAGTTGGTGTAGAGCCATCGGTGGTGTAACGCACTGTTACGCCCGCAGGTGTTCCTGTTAATGTAACCGATTGACTTGTTTGATAGGTTCCGCCACCTGGAGCAACCGAAAGCATTGGCGCTTGAGGGCCCACAGCGGCATCGAAATAACCCAAACCGCCTTCACCAATCATGCCGGGGCCATTTAAGACATACACACCTGCCCCACCCGATTTGCAAGAGAAACCTAAGGTTCCGTTTGAAACAGATACACTTTTGCCAGTAACGGCGTCAACCCAAGTGCCGTTATCAATACCAGTAAAAGAGAAGGTTGCAGCGCCATCTTTGGCTAACCCCACACATACTTTACTTGATCCTTTAACACGTGTAAAACCAATACCATTACCCGGAGCGTTGCCACCCCACTGAAAGTCGCCATCCCAAAGAGCTGGAATTTGGCTACGCATTTGATTTAGCTTACGTATTTGTTGGTATATCTTATGACTCTTAGTGGTAGCAATTTGATCGGCCGCCAATTTTTTTCCATAATAGGCACGTCCTGTCACATCGATTGATTTTTCGATATCAGCGGCTTCATGAAGATCGGTGTAGGCACCCTTCATAAACTGAATTTCGGTTCCGTAATAGACAACAGGTATTCCGCGCCAAGTAAACATAAAGTTCATACAAGCTGCAAGATTCTCTTCGGTTCCGCCATATCGTTGATTCCAGTTGTTATTAGGTCCAAAATCGTGGTTATCTAACCAGTTTAAATTGGTATAAGGATCGGCATAGAGATTATCGTAACGAGCACACGACTGAGCATTTGAAAAACTTCCGCCCTCTTCAAACACATTATGAAATGTAGCCTCGGCATAAAAATCGAGTTGAGCAACGCCCGAGTTTTCAGAAGCACCAACGGCACCACGCCATGTGTACCAATGAGGATTTATCTTCTCTTCTTGATGAAGCTCATGACGTTTTTGAGCCGTTTCGCCAAAGATGAATAGATTAGGATTAACGGCCGCAAAAGCATCTCTAAAATAGAGAACTGTTGCACGATCCATGTGCTTCATGGTGTCCCAACGAAACGCATCGACACCCATATTGATATACTTGGTATAGGCAGCCACTAAATAGTCGCGCACCTCTTGACTTTCGGTATTTAAATCAGGACAGTCGCCTGCCAGAGCTCGGTTATAAAGGTTTTCGGTATCGTCCCAACCCTGTGCAAAACCGTTCCCAGAGTGGTGAAACCAGTTTGGATCGGAGGTATTTACAAACGATTCGGTTGAGGGCCAGTTCAAGTTTTTCATGATACTGTTGTAAGGGGCAGGCATTGGAGGAATATTAGCACGACTCCAAATTTTGCCATCTTCGGGGTTTGGTGTTAAGCCATCATACACCCAGCCATTATTGGCAGGCATGGTAAGAGGTGTACCGTCCGATTTTTGTCCCCAAGGCGAAGCTGGATCTGTATTATATTTAAGTTCGGCCTTCCCTTTAATACCATAACGACCTGAGTGATTGGTAACAATATCGAGCACAATTTTCATTCCTCGTGCGTGAACGGCATTAATGAGGTCTTGAAAAGTAGCTCCAGGCGACTCTAAGCGAGGATCAACCTTCATGAAATCGTACGCATGGTAGCCATGATAATCTAACGGCCCCGCATTTTGAACTACAGGAGTGATCCAGATAGCTGTAAAGCCCATACCTTGAATGTAATCGAGCTGCTGCATTAAACCTTTAAAATCGCCACGCCAAGTTACATCCTCAGGATCGGTAATGGCAGTACGTTTTCCATCGTAAGAACACCACTCGTTAGGGCGGTTGTTAGATGGATCGCCATCGAAGAAACGTGTTGGCAACAAAAAATAGATGGTCTCTTTAGTAAATGCACGCTGCGTAGCCATTGGTTTGGCAGCAGGCCCTTGAGCTTTGAGCCCAAACAGTGCAAAAATGCAGAAACTGATAATCAATAAAAACTTCTGGGTAAATCGCCTCATATAATATCTGTTTAAATAAATTGATTGTATCACATTAAATACTTTAAGCAAAATGGATAAAGTAAATTGACAGATACAATGTTATTTATTAAAAAAGATAAA